>CACXEO010000043.1 GCA_902766785.1 Oscillospiraceae bacterium
AAACTCGGCCGTTCCCCTCCATGCGGCTACATTGATAAAATCCGTCTGCTTTTCCTGCCCTTTCGGCGTGTAATCACGATCCACCGCGAGGCGGAACTGGACAACGGCAACGCCGTTTTGCGTATTTCTAAGCTCCGGGTCGGCGACAAGCCGACCCATGAGCACTGATCGATTTAGCATGGTGGTCTCCTATTCTGTTATCACGACTTTTTTGCAGTCAATCAGATCGGTTAAAGCAACCCGAAGGTAATTAGCAATACCGCATTTGGCATGCAGTTTCCACATCCCACCGTCCGCTTCAAACAAGGCAATCTGTCCGCCTTCCTGCAGCCGGACAAGGAACTCGCTCTCCGGTTGTTCCACCTCTAAAAAAGTGCGGTACGGTTTCAGGCTTACAATCGGCTTGACAATCGCGTCGCCGATGGTGGTGATTCCCTGCTTGACCTCCACCGACTGGGTGAGGCCATTGTCCTTTGATTCCACCTTGTTTTCATCAACAACGGAGGACAGGAGTTTTAAAAGATATTCAACGTCTTCATTGCGGATAAACTTGCTCCGAAGCTCAATCATAAATTCCTCATGGCTGAGATACCGACCAATGCTGTTATTTGGAAGGTCTGGAGTGCAAGCGTAAAGATTCCATCGGTTAAAACGATCTCCGTATGTAGTACAAACCTCAACGCTACTATGGGAGCGCACGTTGACAATCAGCGGAAGATTATTAATCCTGTCCACTTCTGTCCAAATCATGGAGACAAGCCCGGAAAGGGTGTTCACTTCATACTGACGCGGGCTATACCGCGGTTCATCAACGAGATTTACTGGGCTGGTCGTATACTTTCGCCCGTCGATTTCCATCACCTGAACCTGCGCGGTTTCCTGAATGCGGTCGTATAATTCTCTTGTCATTTCCATTTTTTAATCCTCCTGTTAATTAAAGCGAAAGAGCCTGTTTGGTGGTGATAGGGACTACTTTCCCCTCTGGCTGTACATTCCCATTAAAATCCTGCTGTCCTGGTATCTGCGGGACCATTTCCACAGCTCCGACCTCCCCGTTTTCATCCGTTGCAATATACAAAGAGGTAGTAATCGGGTTTAACGGGACAAGTTTGCTGTCAGCTATGTAATTTACCCCTATTGTTTGCCGCTCCGCATCGGGCGTAAATTCAATTTTAAGAGTGATTGTCCTTTTTTTCTTTGCGTCCGCGTTCTTATTCAGAATGTTGTCGATCACCTTGTTAAATTCAATTGCAACACGTTCTTTTACCCCGCCCTGCACCATATCTAACAAGCTTGATTTTTGCTGTTTTTCCATTCTAATCTTCCTTTCTTTTGTAAATCGTAACGTTACGATCCGTTATTTTGTCATATTTCTTCCCGACGGCTAAAACCTTTCCAAGCCCTCGCAGTTCCGTTAACCGGGGCTTTACAGCGTTTAGATCGCTGTATTGCAGGGCGTAGGATATTTCCCGCGCCGTCATTTCAACCCCCGGCTCCAGAACCGCCAAAATCTTTTTGTATCTCGTCTCCCGGTCGATTTTTTCATTACTTTCCCGCCGGGTTTCTTCGGTAATGCTCAAAGATAATTCCTCCCAATCAAAGACATAAACTCCCCTCTGGTATGGGTTTCTTCAAATTTCAACTGGCAGTGCTTTTTCAGCATCAAAGAAAGCATTTTGCCGTCTTTCCCATGGACAGAGTAGTTGCCGCCTGTGTGATGATCCAGGCAAAGCCAGACTTTAAACCCGTTTTCTTCGCTTGTTTTTCGGTTTTTCCCCGGAAAACAGTGGTGCGATTGGAGGTTTTCCCTGCTCCCGCATATATAGCATTCCTTTTGGCCCTGTAAAATGCTCTTCACTTCCACTCCTCCTTGAGCCGGGAAAGTTCCTCCGGGGTCATGGTTTCAATCCCCTGCTCCCGGCATTCCTGCACAGTCAAATCAATTAACCGGGACATCTGGGCGGCATCGTAACTGCTGGAGCCGTAATAGAGGGTGACGTTTGTACATCCCTCTATTTTGCTTTCAGACGTATCCGTAAGCCAGCCAAGCCCGCTATGCCCCCAGCCCTCGCACAGCTTGTCCACCGCCTTATTCTGGACGCAGACCGTTTCCGAGTTCCCGCCGATCTCACGGATCAGGTTCCTGTAAATCTGATCCTTTGAAATCCGGGTTTTCTCCGCCAGCTGATCGCACAGCACCCAGAAGTAGGCGTTTGCGTCAAGGCTCCGCGGCCGGTATTCCTTTAAAACCGCCGTATGTACTTTTTCCCGCATTTTAAGGCAGAACTCTTTGACCGCAGACCGGTAATTCGGCTTGACCGCTAAGGTCAGGTGGATCCCCTCTGCATCCTCAAACCACTTTGCCCCGGTAAATTCAACTTGCAGGCTCATTTTGATTCCTCTTGCAATCAGCGCACATTCCGTATTTCCTGAACACTTCTTCGCCAGACATTATGGTGCCGTCTTTACACCTTACGTCTTTCGTTTCTTTCCCGCAGATTGGGCAGGTAAGGTCTGGAACAATACCGTCAATCTGCTTTTGCTTTGCCGCTGTAACCTCATTTTTCTTTTCCTGTGCTTCCTCTTCCGGTAAATCCTCGCCGGCGTAGATATACAGCCCTAGTCCGTGTCTGGCAACTGCTTTTGTCAAGCTCCTTTGGATTGCCTTGTTCACATCAAACGAAGTAATATCCTCAAGCGGGATTGATTTATTTTTGTAATCCATAACAGGCAAATATTCAATGTGTTCAATCCCATTGACCGTAACCCCGGTTTTTACCCAGCAGGTGCGCCCATCCGTATGATAAAAACACCCGTTTTCATTTTCATAAATTTTATATACTGAATCCGGGTACCTCTTTTTCAGTTCCCCCCATGCCCAAGCCCATGAGAGATAGGAAAGCCTGTTTTTCTGCTCAACGTGCTCATTCACATTGATACTGTTTAATTCGACAAAATAGTTATCAGACATTACACATCCACCCCCATATCTTCAAGCCTGAACCGAAGCGCTTCAACATTATCCTCAAGTTCAGCATTAATAGCGTCCTGCTTGTCCAATAAAGCGCCGATCATCCCCTTTATTTTTGAATCTATGTAATACGAATTTTCAAGGTCTGTCATTAGCAGCTCCGTTTCGTCTTTCATTGCCGCAAGCCGCCTTGAATCTTCGTCATAGGCAATCGCCATACGGTTTGCAAGCTCGTTTTCCGGCTTTGGGGAAAGCCACTGTGCTTCGGTCATTGACAAAGCCTCCTTTTTGGTCTAAAATATTGGTAGTGTTATTTTTTGTTTGCTCGGTTGAGGTTGCCGCCTCTCCGGGCATTTTCTTTTTTCCTTTGATTTTAAGCAGCATGATCGCCCTCCCCGTAGTTCCGGTAATCTCCGTGGAGTTTGCTTTCTTCTGATTTAATCAGCTCTGTCAGCTCCGCAGACGCAATCCCAAATACAAGCCCGGCGAAGACAAGCAGAACCGAGAATATTACAATCTGGAAGAATCCAACCGAATTTGCGTCCG
>CACXEO010000044.1 GCA_902766785.1 Oscillospiraceae bacterium
CCCCAACGGAATCGCAAACAGATAGCAGATCAGAACCTGTCCGATAGCAATAGGCAATAGCGGGAGCATATAACCCATGATAAAGTCAAATCCCGTAAGCGGAGTAGTATACAATCTCTGCAAGAGGGCGCTTTCCCGGTCTTTTGCGATCAGTGTTGCGGAAAACAGAGTCATAAACGATAGTCCGAATACGGTAATGCCCGGAGTCAGTGTGTCGATTTCAAACAGGCTCACGGGGATATTAGCTTGCATCGCACTAAGCAGTACCAGCAAAACCAAAGGGAAGCCCAGACCGAAACCAAGGTTGATCGGATCACGCAAAATCTCTTTTGAACATCTTTTGGCAAAAGTCATCATTCTCATACCGCAGCATCCTCCTTCACAATAGAAACGAACGCTGTTTCAAAATCGTTTGTTCCAGCTATTGCGTTCAGTTCTGCTACCGTTCCTACTGCAAGAAGTCTGCCGCTTTTCATAATGCCAATGCGGTCAGAAAGAGCCTCGGCTTCTTCCATGTAATGTGTGGTCAGAATGATTGTTACTTTGCCTTTCAGCGAACAAATTGCTTCCCAAAGTTCGTGCCTTGCAATGACATCCAAGCCAAGGGTAGGTTCGTCCAAAAATAGAATTTGCGGTTCACCAATCAGTGCCATGGCGATGCTGACACGGCGCTGCCAACCGCCGGATAACTTACCAGCTTTTCTCTTCAAAACGGTATCCAAGGAAAATTGCCGAGAAAGCTCTCCAATCTTTGCTTCCGTTTTTTCTTTGGAAAAACCGTGAATGCCACAGATCAGCTCCAGATTTTCTTTCACGGAAAGGTTCGGCGCAACTGCCGTTTCCTGTGGCGATACACCGATCAGCCGCTTTACCTGCTCCGGCTCTTTGGTAATGCTGTAGCCGCCCACCATGGCATCACCCTCAGTAGGAATGGTCAGACAGGAAAGCATTTTGATGGCAGTGGTCTTTCCTGCACCGTTCACACCCAGCAGAGAGAATAATTCACCCTGCTGAATTTCTAAATGAAGCTTGTCCACGGCAGTAAGATTTTTGTATCGCTTAACAAGCTCCATGGTTTTAATCGCTTGCATATGTGTTATCCTCCATTTTGTTTTTGCTGGTATTATTATAGCAAACGAAAATGGAGAAATGTTGATTCCTGTCTGTTCGGTCATTTCCGATGTCTATTCGGTTCTCCTGCTTGAGCCGCAGCATCGAAACAGGATTATTTTCTGATGCATTGGTTCAGAAAATAATCCTGTTTGTATTTTCTGAGGAAATGTATCAAACTGCATTTTTACAGTTTGGGTACCGTTTTCGAGGAAAATATATGAGGTGTCCAGAGGGGTGAAATCCCTTGGCTCTGGGTTTCCAATAGGGGCGAGCAGCATCCCTGTTGGCACACGATTTTGCTTGCAAAGTCTAGTGTGTTATACCTTTTGCGACCGCTGACGCTGGAAAGGGGCTGTCACCGTACCGGACAGACAGTTTCAAGCGGCAGCAGAACAGGCGGATTTTGTGGGCTGAAAGCTACAAAAGACAAGGAATTTGCCATGAGCAAAATCCGGCTGTTCGGGTGTAGTTGGCATTGGAAATCTTGTAGCCATGCGGAAAGATTTTCGATGTCAACGGGGGCGCAAGAGGTATATAAAAACCCGCCGCAGCGACTAACCCTCGCATCGTACTTTCTCCATTTCCAACTCAAAGGGAATCGTCAATTTCTTCGGCAGCTCGTTTATGGAAAACTCCAGAATTTTGCGGATTGCGATTTTGGCAAAGATATTCGTTCTGCTCATATCCCCGTCTGCCGGTTTTACGATCTCGGCAGTTCCGGCAGAAAAGTCAAAACGGATTTCGCCCCATTCATCGTCGTCGTTGGCATACCGATGTACTGCTTTGTACTCGTATGCAGCGGCGGCGATTTTTTTGTTTTTGTCGGTCAGCTTCAATTCCACCACACCGAGAACACCGGCATCCACCAATAGTCCTGTCAGCTTGTCCACGATCTTTTTGTAAGCTCGCTCTGCGCCGCTGGTGGTGCTGTACTCGTAAGCGGTGGCAAGCTGTTCAAAGGAATAACGCTCGTCCCAAGGCATCACCCGTCCGCAATTCATACAGATAGCGTTTCTCTTTTCAAGGAAGAACTTTTCCTTTCGGCTTAGCTTGTCAAAGGCTGCTTGCACCGCATCGGCACGAACACCGTTCCAGAGAATATCCGCATAGTTCCAGCTATCGTCACGGGTAACATCCTCGCCCGTTTCCTCGCTGTCCTCGTCCTGCATGGTCGAATAGAACGGAACACGGCTGCGGTTCTGCCTTGCAAGGGTCAGATACTCGGCGGCAGTTTCTTCGGTGCAGTTCTGCTCGTCTGCGTATTCAGCAATGACTTCCTTTGCGCTCTTGCCGGAATTGTTGTAAAGCCATGCAATGCCACGGGCGGCTTTGTATTCGTCCAGCGATTTGAATGAGCCGACTTCTTCCTGTCGGCGGCAATCCAGAAGTGCGTTGCCGATGAAGTAATGGGCATAGGTCAGAAAGTCTGCGCCCTTGTCGGGAGCGTAATTCGGCAAACACTCCAACATGGCAAGAACACAACTGAACTTGTAATCCAGAAAACGCAGAGGGTCATATCTGTCAATGCCCTCGGTCAGCAGAAAGCGGTACACTCGCTTGTTCAGCCTTGGCTCGTAGTGATGGAGAAAGTATGTAAAGTAATTCAGATCATTTTCACGGACAGCGGAAATGATGTAATTATTGATGTCCTCCACCTTGGGCGGCGCAGGATCAAGAAGGAAGATGCGCCCTGCCTGTCGCATGGTCATAGCTCCGTCCTGCACAGTAAATTTCGCTGTGTTGACATATTCATCGGTATTCCAGAAGCGTTCTTCGGACATTAGGCGCACCTCCTCTCAGTAAATTCTGAATATTCTTATAAGCTATTGATGTATTCGGCGTATTCCGCAGGATGATTGATAGAATACTCGCCATGATACAGCTTATCTTTGATGAACAGTGTGCTGCCCGGTATCATTTGATGCAGCTTTCGGGCTGACGAAATCATATTGGATTGCTCTCTTGCGCCGACAACAACGGTTACTTTTGCTGTAGTCCTGCTGATTTCTTCTTTACAGGAATAGCTTGTATTGGCTTTCATAAATGCGATCATATCCTGCTTAGATATTTTACAGGTATCCTCAAAATAATCAGCGAACAAATCTGACTTGATTTTCAGCGACTTGAATTGCAGTTTAGCAAACCACTTTTTTTTGATAAGTCCGAAACTCATATCAAACATCGGCTTTATCAAAGTATTCGTAAGCTTTGAGGGTATAACACAGGCACTCTCGATAATGGCATATTCGCAAAAGGACGGACGCTGTGCCAACATTTCAACCAAAACTTGTCCACCCAAAGACAAACCGCCTATCAGAAAAATATGTCCTCCCCAATGTTCATCTATGTATTGCAATAGAGCTTCTGCGTTATCTTCAATACTGGTAAAGTTCCGAGAACTTCCTGCATGACCATCCAGAATTGGGAGAATGACGTGGTATCTGTCTTTCAGCAATTCAGCAGCTTCGCTATAATTCCACCAAGATAAACCGCCGCCATGCAAAAGCATAATTGTCTGTTGATTCTCTTTTCCGTATTCAAGTACGTTCATATTAACTGTTCTCCTTGCCGGTCAAAAAGGCATATACCCTGTCGTTGAAGTCCCTGGCTTCTTCATATGCGGCGTGCCCAAACTTCTCATACATATATATTTCGCAACCGAGCTTCTCTGCAATTTCGCTCGAAGCTATACCACTAACCACTTTATCCTGTTGACCACCGATTACAAAGACAGGACATTGAATTTTGTGTAATTCCTCAAAAGCATTACAAGTAAGACAAGCTCTTGCCAATTTTATAAAACGATTAACATCTTTCGGTTTTTGCATGACAGTCAGCAACGGCATAAACGGTTTATATCGCTTTACATAGGCATCGGAATACATACGGATTGCCATATCTTCCACAAGCTCTTTCATATTTCCTTGTTCAGTCAATGCAATCCATTTCTCGATTGTCGATTCGACAACAGGATTGTTCTTGGACAGCGTGACGGCAAGCACCAATTTGTTTACCAAGTCGGGACGATCAATGGCGAGGTACTGTGCAATCATTCCACCCTGTGAAACACCAAATATATCAGCATTCGTAATTCCCAATGTATCCATCGCTACAGCAACATCCGAAGCCATATCTCGTACTGTCATACCCTCAGGAACATCCGGTCTGCGATCAAACAAATACACCGTGTACTCTTTGGCAAAAAGACGATACATATATGCAAGTGATACGGAAGCACCCTTAATGCCACGGGTGTTCAGTCCTTGAATCATAATCAGCTTTTTCTTGCCGCTTCCGAAAGAAATAGTGTCAATTTGCGTATTATACAGATTCAACTTTTTCTCTTTTGCATTATAGAACATAATTGTTTCTCCATATTCAAGTTTTTCTCTTTGCTTCATTCAGCAGCGCCGTCTGCTCCATTTCTTTTTCATAATTGCCTTTGGCGTAGGCAACATCAAAAATCGCACGTTCCAATTTATCTTTCGCAAGCTCTTTCATCACAGCGGCTGTCTGCTCATCCAGAGTGCCACGGTGGAGA
>CACXEO010000045.1 GCA_902766785.1 Oscillospiraceae bacterium
GCATGCGGCTGTTAACCGCAGGGTCGTTGGTTCGAGTCCAACTTGGGGAGCCACAAAAGTAGGTACGTCTTTGCGTATCTACTTTTTTATTTATGTTTCTTTTGCTTTTTATATCATTTTATTGCGGTACTGGCGTAATAAATAGATTTTAAAAGCTTATTGTGTTTGAGTTATTATGTTATAGACATGCGATAGTTTGTAGTAAATTTTGATACTTTCAGCACATTTGTATTATTTAATTGAAACATGGTCTGCTTTAATAGAATGAAAATAAAGATTTGATGAATAAAATTGTGCAGGGCTTTGTTAAATAATGCCGTGCGGGAAAAGCAAAAGAAATTCTTTTTTGATGAAATAACGAATGAATAGGTATAAAAGCATGTAAAAGGTTTTGAACGATGTAAGCTTTTCTATGTTACGATAAAGTTTCTGTACTTGAAGCACTTATCAGATTATGATATACTGCAGTAAAGGTTATTTTGAAGTCTCTTGCTAAGGAATTCCACATTTTGTTTTGTAGAAAAAATTGCTTGAAAAGGGGATTTTTATGGAAAGTGAGTTTCAAAAAGCACTCAAGCAGGCAGTAAAATACCCGGTGCTGCTGATTGTCTCGGGCGTTGTTGCTTTGTTCTGCCTTGTTGCGTTCATCATGCAGGGGTTAAACCTGTTTTCAGTCTTTGGCTGGTTTGCCGACATGCTGATTTGGTATTTGGGTGATATTGGCTATTTCTTCAGCAATTTAGGCGATGTTTTTTGGAACGGGTTGTATCTGCTTAGTTGTTTCTTCTATACCTTGCAGTTTTTAGGTACCCTTGCGCTGGTAGGTTTGCTCTTCGGTTTTGTCACGGGCATTCTGAAGCATTCCAAAAAAATGGATATTACACTGATAATTGCGGCTGTAGCAGCGTCTTACGTTATTGGGCCGCTTTATGAGCTGTTCAGTGGCTTGCCGCTGTTTTCCGGGCCTGTGGCGTTCCTTTACCGTCTTCACAATATTTTACCTATGAACTTGGCCGCACTGGTCACCGTGGTTTTTCTGCTTCTTTCGGTGTATAAGAAAAAGACGGTCCGCTTCAGTCTCTACCTTTATATTGCTGGAGGGATTCAGCTTTTGTTTGCGGTATTCCATATTATCGGTAGCTTGATGATTGGCTCTATTCAGTTTATCGGTGTGCTGACCTGGATGATTAACCTGATTTCCCCCATCCTCTTTGTTTTTATGGGATGTATGGTTGAAGAACAGCTGACAGGTGAGAAAGTTCCGTATGTTGGCAAGTTGATTGATGCCGTCAACAGCGTCCGTTTTGAAACCCCGGCGACCACTTCCGCACCGGCTGCCCAAACGCCGGTATCGCAGGAAAAATCAAATGCCTCAGCCGAGGAAAAAAAGGACTCCACTCTTTAATGAAAAAGAAAACGCCGGCAGGCCATTGGCCTGCCGGCATTTTTAGTTATTTCTCCCGGTTTTTATTCTTCAAAATATCAAGCATCATTTGTGCGCCTATCTGAAACCCTTCTGAAAAAGTTTCCTCAGATACAATCTGCTCAATAGAACCCCATGTCTCGCAGAAATCGGAGAAGAGACGGCGTCCGTTTTCCTCAAGCTGGGGTGTCAGCTCGGCCTCAAGCTGTGAAAGGTGGGACATGGCCTTATAGTAAGCCACGCTTTTAAGTGACGATCCGTCTTTTTGGCTCAGGTAACTTAGGTAAAGCGCGTGAATGGGTTGTTCCACAATTGATCACCATCCGTTATGGTTTATAAATTAAGTTTACATAAAATAACGGTTAAAGTCAAGATGCTTAGTTCTATTAAACTAAGCATATAAAACAAAATTTGTGCAAAACAGAATCCCGGACGAGATTTTAACCTCACCCGGGATTGAATATGTATGATCCTTATGCTATTCGTTGTATCTTCGTTTGAATTCTCACCAGAGCTTTACACATAAAATAGGCCATTGCTACCTCTACCGGCAGCACACAAAGGTTTTTCACGACCCGCAACGGAAAAATCTCGTTAAAGACGGAACCGAAAAATAAGCAGAGGATCGCCGTAGTCATAACAAGGTTACAGATAACGGTGATAGCTGTTTTGGCAAGTATCACCCGCCCCAACCCGCATTGGTTTTTGTAGAGGACAAGCCCCCAAATCAGCCCCGCTACAGCCGCAACAAGGGTCATGAGCGGATTGAATGGGCCAGTCGGTTTTATAAAATACCCGATCAGGTCGCCTGACGCGCCGATTATGAAACCCGCAGTCGGGCCAAACATCATCCCCACAGCAGTGAGGCTTAAGAAACTGAAGCCAATTTTCAGAAAGGGAAACGGCTGGATTGAGAAAAACGACAGGCAGACGTTGAGCGCCAGCAGCATTGCCATCAGGGTCAGGTTCCGCAGGCTGCGGAATTCCCCCAGGGAATCGGAAAACTTATTAAATACGCGCATCATAGAGCACACCTCCTCAAAAAATTTGCTGTACAAATTTGGGAGGCAGGCCTCGAAAAATTGTGGTACAGCGGGATGCGGAGCCTGCACCGCAAGCCTTTCGGCTTTTCGTTCAGCCGGCAACTCCCCGTCCGCCTGACACTTCACGCGCAGATTCCTACTCTGTATGAATGCAATACCAGTATACCGCATCTTGATTGAAATTTCAATGAAAAAACCGCTTTTTTTCGATTGTTTATTGGTAAAAAGGAAAAGCGGCTATAGGCAGACGAACCCGCTACATTCCTTTGTAAAAGCGCCCCATAGCGTCGGCTCCCCAGATAGCGGCATAGACCTTTTCGGGTGTAATTTCCATCGGCATGTTGTAGATGCTTTCTCCTGCGGCGCAGGTGGCGTTTGCAACGGCCATAATTTCTTCTTCGGTGGGGTGGGCAAGCCCAATCTCCTCTAGTGTGACCGGAAGGCCGACAGTCATGCAGAAGTCGGCGACTTCTGCAAGTTCTTCAACCGGCGCGTTTTCCAATACAAGTTGCACCAGAGTGCCGAATGCAACTTTTTCCCCATGGTAAAGTTGATGGCACCCCTCCAGTACCGTAAGGCCGTTGTGAACCGCATGTGCGCCCGCAAGCCCGCCGCTTTCAAAGCCGAGCCCGCTCAGATAGGTGTTCGCTTCAATGATATCCTCAACCGCTTTAGTACAGACATGGTTCTCAACAGCAAGCTTGGCTTTCAGGCCGTCGGAAATCAAGGTATCGTAGCACAGCTCTGCCAGCGCAAGAGCAGCTTTAGTGACCTTTCCGCCAGCGCAGGTCGTGCCGCCTGAACGGCTGGTGGCGCGCGCTTCAAAGAAGGTGGCAAGGGCATCCCCCATACCGCTGACCAGAAGTCTGGCAGGTGCGGCGGCGATGATATCGGTATCAACCAATACGAGGTTTGGGTTAGACGGCAGGAACAGGTATTGATCAAATATGCCGTCGTCGGTGTAGAGAACGCTCAGCGCGCTGCATGGAGCGTCAGTAGAGGCAATAGTCGGCACTACGGCGACGGGCTTGCCGGTATAATGCCCAACCGCCTTTGCGGTGTCCAGAATTTTTCCGCCGCCTACACCAATGATGAGATCACAGTCGCCCATCAATCCGGTCAATCGGTCAATTTCATTTTTGCTGCATTCGCCGTTGAAAGCCTCGAAGACCACCGGCGTGCTGCCAAATCCTGAGAGGATCGGCTCCTTTACCCGTTTCAGCCCGGAAGTACTTACTAAAACGAACGGCTTTTTGCCGAGTGGAGAAACGTATCCGCCAAGCTTGCGGAGTTCTCCTTTTCCCTGTACGTATTTACCTGGTGCAATCATAATGTTCGCCATAATCGTTCTCCTTTCAGCCAAGAAGCTGTCCTGTCAATATGACAATATTTTAACATACGAGCTTCTGAATGTAAATAAAATGAAAAAAGTTCTCATTCCATATCTGGTGGACATATTTTCTTTTTTACAAAAAATATGGTATAATAAGTTAAATTCAGATGCAGAAACAACATTATCCGGTGCCTGAACGGCCTTTCGGTTTTATTCGCGTTTCAAAATGGAGCGGCGGCTTTCTTGTTTTATCATATCCGGCGTTGAGGCAAAAATCCGGATATTTTAGCTTTGAGCCGTGTTTATATCCTGTGTTATGAAAGGGAGGAAATGATGCTCTTATTTCAAAACATATTCATCATGCTATTCAGCGCCATTTTTTCGTTGCTTGGCTCCTTGTTTAGCTTTTTTATAAATGAAGATATGACTATTGTTCGGGAATACCCTGAAATGAGCCTTTATACCCAGTCGTCGCAGGGTGGCGGGACGGTAGTGGCGCTTTCCGGTTATGGCGAAGGGAGCCCGGAAAACCCAGAATTTTTAAAAGAGCTTCTGCGTGAATACCAGCCGGCTCCTTTTACCGCTGAAGCTGGGGAGCGTGCAGAGGCCAAAACGGACCGCGGCGCCGATGTTTATTCAGTCGGCTGGGGGGACCGCCCGGCAGATGTGGCGCTTTGGAAAATTGAAGCAGACGGTTCGCTGTCAGAGACGGGAATAAATAATGTTTCGGTTTCGATTCGGTTTGGCGTTTTGCAGCTTGCCTTTACTATGCCGGAAGAGGATGGCGGTTATTTACTGACCGTCTATGAGAATTACAACATCGGTCCGGCACTTCACCTGGTTCGTTTCATCATTGGAGATGTGGAAGAACCGGCTGTAACGGATAACGGTTATATTCCTCCGCAGGCTTATGATTACGACCAGGCGCGCGAACTCGGCTATGTGGTTGTGACAAATGACAGTGTGGATAACGTTGTGGCTCTGGATCGTTTTATCAATAACTGGGAACAGGGCAAAAATGCCTCGGTTTACCTTGTCAAAGAAGGAAAACAGGGCAAGCCTATTGTAACCCTTTTTCTCTCACGGAACGGAAAACTGATCGCCTATAATGATTATACCCAGATTGGCGGCGAGGTTTTTCAAAAGGAATATGTCAGCATCGGCGTTCAGACTGAGGCGGGGGGCTTTCAGTACTATGTGACCGATTCGGACGGAGAAGGCTATCTGCTGTTCCGGCTGGAGAGCGGCACCGCTGTACTGAAGGAATGCGCTGGGACAGTTGTTGTTTCCACCCCGCGCGATGGCGGGACGAGTCTGCTGATTTATGGCACCACGAACGGGCAAAATTTTCAAAAAGTGTATCTGAATGTTTTTGTCGACGATAAAACTGCTGTTACCCGTTCTGGTGTAACAGTATCCTCTGGGGATATCCAGCTCGGTGATTCTATTACGGCGCAACTAGATACGGCGTATACTTCAGAAGTGCCTAATACAGTCCGGGCTTTCGCTGTTACAGCCCGCCCGCCTGAAGAAATGCCGGCTTGACAAGACAAGGGTTTTTCCGTAAAATTTATCTGATACGGCGTATTTTTCCGCCGTTTTAACACAGGATTGAAACAGAAACGTCCGCAGGCCCTATGTCGGCCTGCGGTTAACATTTGCCGAAAGCGGCAGGATGGGATGGAATTATGGCAGCAAAAAAACAGGAATATAATAATGAGAGTATCTCGTCCCTGAAAGGGGCCGACCGGGTCCGGAAGCGTCCGGGCGTCATCTTTGGCTCGGACGGGCTGGAGGGCTGCGAGCATTCGGTCTTTGAAATCCTGTCAAACTCAATTGATGAAGCCAGGGAAGGCCACGGCGACAGGATTATTGTCACGCGGTATTTGGACCATTCAATTGAGGTGCAGGACTTTGGCCGCGGCATCCCGGTGGATTTCAACCAGAATGAACGGCGTTACAACTGGGAGCTTGTCTTCTGCGAGCTCTACGCGGGCGGCAAGTATCATACAAACGAGGCGGAGAGTTATGAGTTTTCCCTCGGCCTCAACGGGCTTGGCTCTTGCGCTACCCAGTATTCCTCTGAATATTTTGACGCTGAGATTGTCCGGGATGGGTTTGTCTATAACCTCCATTTTGAAAAAGGTGAAAACATAGGAGGATTAAAAAAAGAACCGGCCAAGTCGAAAAAAACGGGGAGCCGCCAGCGCTGGAAACCCGATTTGGAGGTTTTTACCGATATTGATATCCCGGTCTCCTATTACCAGGATGTTTTAAAACGGCAGGCGGTCGTCAACAAGGGGTTGACCTTTGTCTTTAAAAACCAGACGGAAAACGGTTTTGAGACCGAAGAATTTTATTATGAAGACGGTATCACCGATTATGTCAAAGAGCTTGTGGGAGAAGAAGCCCTCACTACCGTGCAGTACGTTGAAGCGGAGCGCCGGGGGCGCGACCGCGCGGACAAGCCAGACTACAAGGTGAAGCTCTCGGCGGCGTTTGCCTTTTCCAACCGCCTGAAGCTCACCGAGTATTACCACAACTCAAGCTGGCTGGAACACGGCGGCTCGCCGGAGCGGGCGGTCAAGCAGGCCTTTGTTTCTCAGATTGACGCCTACCTCAAGCAGGGCGGAAAATACTTAAAGAACGAGAGCAAAATTAATTTTACCGATGTTGAGGATTGCCTTGTGCTGGTTTCTTCTTCGTTCTCAACCCAGACTTCCTATGAAAACCAGACAAAGAAATCGATTACCAATAAATTCATCTATGAGTGCATGACAGACTTCCTGAAGCACCAGCTGGAGGTCTATTTCCTGGAAAATCCGGACGAGGCAAATAAGATTGCCGAGCAGGTATTAATTAATAAGCGCAGCCGTGAAAACGCTGAAAAGACCCGCCTTAACCTTAAGAAGAAACTGGCAGGGAGCATTGATCTGCAAAACCGCGTTCAGAAATTCGTGGACTGCCGCAGCAAGGACGTTGGCCGCAGGGAGCTCTATATTGTGGAGGGGGACTCGGCCCTCGGTTCCTGCAAGCAGGGGCGGGATGCGGAATTCCAGGCGATTATGCCGATCCGCGGGAAGATTCTGAACTGCCTTAAAGCGGATTATGATAAAATTTTCAAGAACGATATCATAACCGACCTGCTCAAGGTTCTCGGCTGCGGGGTAGAAGTCAAGACCAAGGCGAATAAGGAACTGGCGTCTTTTGACCTGAACGGCTTGCGCTGGCATAAAGTGGTGATTTGTACCGATGCCGACGTAGACGGCTTCCAGATCCGCACCCTGGTTCTCACCATGCTCTACCGGCTGACCCCAACCCTGATTGAGGAAGGCTACGTCTACATTGCAGAATCCCCGCTGTTTGAAATCACCAGCAAGGGGAAAACTTATTTTGCCTATACCGAAAAAGAAAAAGTGGATATTTTAGAGATGATTGGGGAGGACAAGTACACCCTTCAGCGTTCGAAAGGCCTGGGCGAGAACGAGGCGGACATGATGTGGCTGACCACTATGAATCCGGAAACACGGCGGTTGATTAAGGTCACCCGGGATGAGGCACAGGCGACAGCCGAAATGTTTGAGCTGCTGCTGGGGGACAACCTCCAGGGCCGGAAGGACTTTATTTCAGAATTTGGTTCCCAGTATGTGGAGCTGGCTGACATCAGTTGAATCATCTGTTGAAATTGTTTAAATAATACGTGGAGTTGAGAAAATGGCGCCCAGAAAAACAAGAGAGCCAAAAAACGAAGAAAAAAAAGGCGGCATCCAGGGCTATATTGCCGGGGCGGGTCTGGTTCAGGAACAGCGGATCACCAATACGCTGGAACAGAATTATATGCCTTATGCGATGAGCGTCATTATGTCCCGTGCTCTTCCGGAGATTGACGGATTTAAACCGTCACATCGCAAATTGCTATACACTATGTATAAAATGAATCTATTATCCGGCGCCCGGACTAAATCTGCCAATGTTGTTGGGGCGACCATGCGGTTAAATCCTCATGGCGATGCGGCAATTTACGAAACGATGGTCCGGATGTCCCGCGGGTATGAGGCGCTTCTCCACCCGTATGTTGACTCCAAGGGGAACTTCGGCAAGGCCTATTCCCGCGATATGGCCTACGCCGCGTCCCGTTATACCGAGGTCAAGCTCGACCCTCTTTGTGCCGAGCTTTTCCGGGATATTGACAAGGACACGGTGGATTTTGTACCAAACTACGATAACAGCACCACAGAGCCGGTTCTTCTCCCCACCACCTTCCCGAGCATCCTGGTAAACGCCAACGTGGGGATTGCGGTTTCGATGGCGAGCTCGATCTGCTCCTTTAACCTTGCAGAGGTCTGCGAAACGGCTGCGGCGCTCATTAAAAACCCGGAGCACGATATTATGGAGACCCTGAAAGCGCCGGATTTTTCGGGCGGCGGCCTGATCCTCTACAACCAGGAGGAGCTTGAAAAAATTTACAAGACCGGGCGGGGCGGGGTTCGCGTCCGCTGCCGGTATCAATACGATAAATCGAACAACTGCATCGAAATTACTGAAATTCCGCCCACCACTACGGTTGAGGCGATTATGGATAAGGTCATCGACCTTATCAAGCAGGGGAAAATCCGTGAGATTTCCGACATGCGGGACGAAACCGACCGCGGAGGCCTGAAGCTCACCCTTGACCTCAAGCGCGGTGTTGACCCGGATAAGCTGATGCAGAAACTATACAAAATGACCCCGCTGGAGGACAGCTATTCCTGCAATTTTAACATTTTAATAGCAGGTGCGCCCCGTGTGCTCGGTGTTCGGGAGATTTTGGAAGAATGGACGGCTTTCCGGACCGAATGCGTACGGCGGCGGGTGTTTTACGAACTGAGCAAAAAGAAGGAAAAACTCCATCTGCTGGAGGGACTTGCCAAAATTCTGCTGGATATCGACAAGGCCATTAAAATTGTCCGTGAGACCGAGGAGGAGACGGAAGTTGTACCAAATTTGATGATTGGCTTCGGGATCGACGAAATTCAGGCGGAATATGTGGCGGAAATCCGGCTGCGGCATCTCAACCGGGAGTATATCCTCAAGCGCACCCAGGAGATTGAGCAGTTAAACAAGGATATTTCAGAGATGGAAGGGATACTGGGCGACCCCAAAAAGGTTCGCGCCATTATTGTTTCAGAGCTCAAAGAGGTTGCGAAAAAACACGGGAAACCCCGCAGGAGCCTGATTGTTTACGCCGAAGAGGTGGAGGGAACCCCCTATGAGGAGGAAATCCCGGACTACCCGGTCAACCTCTTCCTGACCGATGAGGGCTACTTCAAAAAAATTACGCCCCAGTCCCTGCGGATGAGCTCTGAACAGAAGCTCAAGGAAGGCGACCGAGTGGCGGTGCAGACGGAATCTACCAACAACGTGGAGCTCCTTTTCTTCTCCGACCGCGGGCAGGTCTACAAGACTTTCGCCTATGAGTTTGACGACACTAAGGCGAGCGTGCTGGGAGATTATATCCCTGCAAAGCTAGGCTTTGACGAAGGGGAAAAGGTTGCCGGCATGGTTGTAGCCGCCGATTTTTCCGGTTATGTACTGTTCTTTTTTGAAAATGGCAAGGCCGCCAAAGTGCCGCTTGCTTCTTACCAGACAAAAACCAAGCGCAAAAAGCTTGCGAACGCCTATTCTATGGCTTCTCCCCTGGTTGCGCTTTACCACGCGCAGGAAAGCGCCGAGTTTATGCTGATTTCGTCCAATACACGGCGTCTCCTGTTCAACAGCGCTATGATTGCTCCCAAGGCGACCCGCGATTCTCAGGGTGTTGCGGTTATGACTCAAAAGAAAAACTGCAGGCTTGAAAAGGTGGCGCCTTATGCCGAAGGGGACCTTGCAAACCCGCACC
Source organism: Oscillospiraceae bacterium (assembly GCA_902766785.1). Lineage (GTDB taxonomy): Bacteria > Bacillota > Clostridia > Oscillospirales > Ruminococcaceae > Metaruminococcus_A. The sequence continues at coordinate 9,678 of CACXEO010000045.1, forward strand.
GCTACCGTACCAAAACCCTGCCGGCTGCCGGGGCGCTTCCGCGGGAAGAGGATTTTGGCGAGCAGATGAGCTTGGTATAAGCACTGAACGGCAAAGCGCTTTTGGATTGATGGAATTCTTTTGCTGGTCACCCGGCAGGGCGGACCCGGTTCGCGGTTAGAAACGGCGGGAATTTCGCTCGTAAAAGCAGCCGGCCTGCCTTAAACGCTGAAAATGCAGGCTGATGCCGAACCGGCAGTGCGCTCTGAAAAAAAGAAAACGGCCGGTGATTACCGGCCGCCTGCATTGCTTGTTTCTCCGCAAACGCCTTTGAAGACGGCAATGCCTTATTATCATGCCGCACCGTGTTCTGTTTATGCAAACCGTCCTTAAAAAATTTGGGGTTGCGTTTGTCCAAAAACTGTGCTATTATATAACATGATTCTTAAAATTTAAAGGAGTGTCCTTTATGAGTATATGGGAAATTATCGGTGGCTGCCTGATGCTGGCCGTTGGAATATTCATCATTATTGTCGTTATGCTGCAGGAAAGCAAGCAGCCCGGCCTTTCCAGTTCCATTTCAGGCGGAATGGATTATGAGTCGCGGGGCCGCGGCAAGACAAGTGAGGCAATTTTGGTAAAGCTCACTAAAATATCAGCGGTTGCGTTTTTCATTATTACGTTAGCAGTCAACTTCGTATCAGTATTCTTTAAATAAGAAACGGTAAAAAGTCCCTGTGTTTTTACGCAGGGACTTTTTTGGGCATAATGAAGCTGTTGTTATGCAGCTTGTAAAAGGAAAAAGAGGAATTTATGAATTATACCATTCAAAAAAGAGTGTTGCAGGCTCTTTCCAAAAGCGGGAAGAACGGCCTTCGTTCAAAGGAGCTGGCTGCCAAAATTAAATGCAGGCCTGCCGATGCCAAGCGCTTTTCCGCCGTGCTGGAACAGATGGTGAAAAACGCCGAAATTGTACGGCAGGGGGAGCGGTATAAGTCTCCCCGTGCGCTGGGGCTTTACGCCGCCAGGATCACCCGTGTGCAGAAAACTTTTGGTTTTGCTGAGCGGACGTCCGATCAGGCAGAAGTGTTTATCCCCGGCAAATTTTTGAAAGGCGCCCTGCCGGATGATATTGTCTTTGTCAAAGCGCTTCGCAATCCCCGCGGGGATTCCCCGGAAGGGGAGGTCAAGGTGATTGTCTCCTACGGCTCCGGGGAGTTTACCGGGATTGTTGTTTACCAGGATGGTAAGCTTTTCGTACAGCCGGACAGTTTTACCAAAACCCCAATTGAACTTGTGCGTGGAGCTGATACTGTCCCGGGCCAAAAGGTGCTGGCAAAGGTGGTCAAACGCGGCGCCCGCCACAGTGAGCACAAGGCAAGGGTCATTGCCTCCTTTGGCAGCGCCGGGAGCGCTTCAGCCTGTGCCGCGGCCATACTGGAGCTGGAGCAGGTCGTACCCACTTTCCCGGTTTCCGTGCAGGATGAGGCTCGCTTCCTTCAGAGCCGCGGGATCAAAGAAAGCGACTTGAAAGACAGGCTTGACCTGCGGGATGAGGTGATTTTTACCATCGACGGCGCGGATTCCAAAGACCTTGACGACGCCATCTCACTGGAAAAAGAGGGGGACGGCTACCGCCTTGGCGTCCATATTGCGGACGTTTCCCGGTATGTCCGCCCAGGTTCTGCCCTTGATAAAGAAGCCTTTGAGCGGGGCACCAGCATTTATTACGCGAACCAGGTCGTGCCAATGCTGCCCAAGGAGCTTTCAAACGGCATCTGCTCCCTCAACCCGGAGGAGGACCGCCTGGCTTTTTCCGCCCTGCTCACGCTGGACGCGGACGCGAACCTGACCGGGTTCGAATTTAAGAAAACGGTGATCCGCTCCCGTGTCAAAGGGGTTTATGCGGAGATCAACGCCTTTATGGACGGCACTGTCACCGCTGAAATCAAGGCAAAGTACCAGCCCTTTTCCATCCAGATCGCCCTGATGAAGGAGCTGGCGGAAAAACTGATTGCCAACCGCAAGCTGCGGGGCGCGCCGGAAATTGAGACTGCTGAGAGCAAAATCATTGTGGATGAAAACGACGTGGCGGTCGACGTTGTGCCCCGCACCAGAGGTTTCTCCGAGCGGATGATTGAGGAATTCATGTTGACTGCCAACGAGGCGGCGGCAACCTTGGCTAAACAGGCAAACATCCCCTTTGTCTACCGGATTCACGAAAACCCGCCGGACGAAAAACTGGAAGCCCTTTCCGAAGTACTCCATCTCCTTGGGCTGAACGCCAAAGGGGTCCACCACGGCGTCCGCCCTAAGCGGATGGCTGAAATTCTGGAGCAGGCGCGCGGAACGCCGGTTTACAGCATTGTCAACAACCAGGTTCTCCGTGCCATGGCAAAGGCGAAGTACAGCGAAAATCCAGTGGGGCATTACGGGCTGGCACTTGAAAATTACGCCCACTTTACTTCGCCGATCCGCCGTTACCCCGACTTGATGATCCATCGGATTCTGAGCGAGCTGGTCGCCACGAAGGACGTGTCCGGCATTACCAAGCACTACCGGCGGCTTGCTCACGCGGCTGCTTTCCAGTCCACCAATACCGAACTCAAAGCCGTCAGGATTGAGCGTGCCTGTGAGGACTGCTACAAGGCCGAGTATATGAAAAACCACATTGGAGAGACCTTTGACGGGATCATCAGCGGCGCGACCTCAAACGGTTTCTTTGTAGAACTCCCCAACACGGTTGAGGGCATGGTCCGGGTGGAGGAACTGCCCGGAGGCCCCTATGAGTTTGACGGCTACTTTGAGCTCAAGGACAAGGTGAACGGTCATAAATACCGTGTGGGCAATTCTGTCAGGGTCATCTGCACTGCCTCTGATGTCAACAGCGGCCGGATTGACTTCACCCTTGCCGGAGCCTGTGGCCAGGCTTGACAACCGCGGTGCAAGCGGCTCTAAAATGGTTCCGCACCCGGCCCATAAACCGCATTGTTATATGAAAAGCAAAAGGCCCCGGCATCTGCCGGGGCCTTTTACTTTTATTCAATTTCTTGTTCCAAATTCTCGAATAATTCACGGCTAAAAAACTCAGGAATTGTGATGTTCAGCCCATCACAGAGCTTTTTAATTGTTGAAATAGTCGTACTATTGTTCCTGCCGCTTATGATATTATTAATGGTAGACTGCGTTACGCCGCTAATAGTCCCAAGTTTATTAATTGTAATATTTCTTTCATTGCACAGTTGAATAATTCGTTCTTTTACTGCCACACCTATTTTCATAAGCCACCTCTATTAACTTAATTGAGTTAATTTTAGGTTAGCCTTTTATCTCGAAATTAGTTACCTCTTTTGAGTTGATTTTGTGCTGAAAAGTATTATAATTGATTTATACCCTATCAATAAAAAGAGGTGCAAGCTATGAAAGAAAAGACCTGCTGTTTTACCGGGCACCGGGAACTACCGGAGGAACAACTGCCGCAGCTCAGAAACGCCCTTTTTAAAGTTATTGCCCGCCTTGCTTCCCAGGGGGTTACACGCTTCGCCTGCGGCGGCGCTTTGGGGTTTGATACCCTCGCCGCCCAGATGGTTTTAGTGGTGAAAGAGGCTTTCCCTCAAATCCAACTGCTTCTTGTGTTA
>CACXEO010000046.1 GCA_902766785.1 Oscillospiraceae bacterium
ATGGGTACCCGGGAACCTTGTTATGCTGCTTTGGCTTGCTGTAAAAACTTTTTTGCCGTATGAGCGGTAGAAGTCACAGCGGTTAGGTGACCCGTTGCGATTCCACAGCACAATAAGAACCCCACCCATTGGCGCAATCGAAGATTGCGAATGGGTACCCGGGAACCTTTTACCTGCGTTAAAAATTGCCATCTTTTATACCGCGAAGGAATTTTTATTATTGATGTGGTAAGGTTTTTGAATTACTGTGGCCTAATTATTATAGATATAACCGGCGGGAAGCGGTTTTAATTTGTGCGGCACCTCCAATACGGACTTTACTGAATTAGATTTTATTCAAGCATAATTTATGGTATAATTGGTTCATAAAAGCGAAGAGTGGCGCAGAGTGCCCCTGGGTGGATAAACATAGAAAAGGATGACAAATTGGATGAAGTATAATCATTTTATTTTTGATATGGATGGAACGCTTGCGGACACTTCGCCCGGCGTTTTTGAAGGCGTACGCCTGACCCTGCGGCAGATGGGCGAGCCGCCCCTGCCGGAAAGTGAACTGCGGCGGTTCATCGGGCCGCCGCTCCACCATTCCTTTCAGGAAATCTGCGGGATGGATGAGGAAAGGGCAATGGAGGCAACTCTCCGCTTCAGGAGCTATTACAAAGACGAAGGCGTCTTCCGCAGCCGCCTCTATGACGGGATGGAAACACTGCTACGCACCCTCAAAGCGGCGGGGTATACATTGATGGTCGCCACTCTCAAGCGGGAGGAACAAGCCCAAAGCCTTGTAAAACATTTGGGGATTGCGGATTTCTTCAGCGCTGTTGTCGGCTCGGATGACAGCGAACAGCGAACCAAAAGGGATACCATTGAAATCGCGATGCAACTTTCGGATATTTCCAGTCCGGAAGGTGTTCTGATGATTGGGGACAGCGAGTTTGATGCGGTTGGGGCTGCCCAGGCCGGTGTTGATTTTTGCGCCGTGACCTATGGATTCGGCCTGACGCCGGAGGTTTTGAAACAGCACTCCTACAAGCTCGAAATTGCAAGCCCGCTTGAACTGCTTGGAAAGATAAAGTGACGCGAGTTTCAGTAAAGGAGGCGCGGTAATGCCGAAAGGCCAGATTCTGTCCTCTGAGAAAGACGTTGTACGGGAGGGTCGGGTTGTCAGACGCCCCGCACAGCGGTGGTCGCCTAACACCGGGGCTTTTTTAAAGCTGCTGGAGCAAAAGGGCCTGCCGGCCGAACGTTTTCTCGGGATTGAAAACGAGGCAGAGCTGACGGAGTTCAGCGACGGTGAGCTCGTCCATCCGCAAAAATGGAGCGATGAGGCGCTTTTTGAGATTGGAAAACTCACTGCCGCGCTCCACCGCGCCGGTGCGGAATTTACACCGGACCATGCGTTGGGGTACAAACCTTGGTGCCTGCGGGAAATTGGGAGCGGCGGCCGGATTTGGTGCCATGGCGATATTGCCCCCTGGAATCTGCTGACAAAGCGGGGTATGCCAAGCTGCCTGGTGGATTGGGAATTTTTCGGCCCGCTCGACCCCTTGGTGGAGCTTGCCCGGGTTTGCTGGCTTTTTCCCCAGCTGGTCGACGACGATTTGGGAAATTTGTATGACCTGCCTTCTCCGGAGGAGCGGGCGGCTCAGGTGCGCCTGGTTTGTGAAGGATACGGGCTGGAACAGAAAAAGCGCGCCCGGCTGACAGAGCAAATATTAGAGGTTATTATCTGCGAGACGGCGCATGAGGCAATTGATCCAGGGCTGACCTTTGAAGACCGCGGGCCCCTGTGGGGGTTTGCGTGGCGTACCCGCAGCCTTTACTGGGTCTGGCGCAACCGCAAAGCCTTGGAAACGGCACTGCGTTAGCTATAGTTTTATATAATAACCCGGCTCCTCAATGTTAGGAAGCCGGGTTTTCTTTTTTGATCTATCAAAGAAAAGCGCCGCAAAAGATATGACGGTTCATAACTGGGGCTCTGCGGGCAATTGCGCTTCGGATATGGTCCGGCGCTAAATGTTTTTATAGAATGGTGCGGGCGAAGTTAAGCTATTTCGTTTCCAATAAAATGTGCAATACGGTCTTCTATCGAACGGATCAGCGCACAGTTGTTTTCCTTTTTTCGCCGGGGTCTGTAAGGCCTTCAATTTTTCCACCCGCGACGGCCCAGAGATAAAGGCTTGCAACCGAACCGCAGGGTGAATACCGCCGGCGGTATTTTTCAAAAAGCTTTGGGGTGATTTGACGGTGCCGGTAAAGCATTCGGAGCCCCCGTTGGATGGCGAGGTCGCCGTAGCTCAAAACATCCGGGCGCTGCATAGAGAAGAGAAGAAGCATTTCGGCCGTCCAAACGCCGACGCCACGCAGGGAAGACAGCGCACGGCAAACCTCCTCGTCCGGCATTTGTTCGAGTGCGGCCAGGTCGAGTTCCCCGGATAGGATTTTTTCCGCCGCATCTTTGATATAGGAGGCCTTCCGCAGGCTGATCCCAAAGCGTTGCAGCTCTTCCGCTGTGAGCGCGTCCGCGAGAGCGGGGGTGAACCTTGGGTGGGCGGATTTGATCCGTGCCCAGATTGTGGCCTGCGCCTTGGTGGAAATCTGCTGCCCGACTACGGCGTTGGTGAGCGCCTCGAATAAATCGGGGATCACTTTCCGCTCTATGGGGCCCAGCTGGTCAATCACCCTCCCAAGGGCAGGGTCCTTTTGTTTGAGATATTCCGTTTCAGCGGTTCCGTATACAAAAAAAGGCATATCCGTTCCTTTCCTTTACAGGGTTCCTTCCAGTTTCAATAACAGTTCTTTGGCAGGCAGGCCGCCGGCGTATCCGGTCAGCTTTCCGTTTGTGCCGATGACCCGGTGGCAGGGCAGAAAGATAGAGATGGGATTTTTCCCGTTTGCAGCGCCTACAGCCCGGCAGGCGGAGGGTTTCCCGAGCTTTTTTGCAATATCTCCGTAGGTAACTGTTTGGCCGTACGGGATTTCAGCGAGAACCGCCCAGACTCTGCGCTGGAACACTGTTCCCTCCGGGCGGAGAGGCAGGTCGAATTCCCGGCGCCTTCCCGAGAAATATTCCCTCAGCTGCTCCCCGGCCCGTCTGAGCAGGGGCGTTTCAAAAATTTCGAAATCCTTTGGGGCTACAGTATTGCCGAAAAAGAGGTTGGTGATAAAGCCATCCTCCTCAGCAATCCCGATTTCCCCAAGGGGCGTCTGGTAAAAATAAGCGTGTTTCATGAAAAGCACCTCCAAGCAACAGCAATTATTTTTTTATTGACAAAAAACGGGGCGAATTGTTTTGCCCCGGCTGGAACGCTCCCGCTTCTCTTATTGCTCCTTATACCCCCATCCGTCTAAACCCGCGCGGCGCATCGCGCCGAATAGACGGTCCTTAAATCCCTTGTCAAGCCGTTCTCGCTCAGCCAAAAATTCTTTGGTCGCCTGGCGGGAAGTGGCGCCGTCGACCGGGCACTTGCTTTTCACAATAGGGAGCCCCGCCCTCGCGGCGGCCTTCCGCACCTCTTTTTCCGGGGCGAAGACCATAGGCCGGATCATGGTGAGCTGTTTGCGGGAAAGGTAGCTTTTGGGGGAGAAACAGCCCAGCCGCCCTTCGTTGAAAAGGTTCATGACAAAGGTCTCCACCGCATCGTCAAAATGGTGCCCCAGCGCGATTTTATTGCAGCCGTTTGCAACGGCCACGTCGTGAAGCGCGCCGCGGCGCATCCGGGCGCAGAGGCTGCAGGGGTTCGGCTCTTTCCGCAGGTCGAAGACGATTTCACCGATGTGGGTATCCTTGACCGTGTAGGGGACGTCCAGCTCTTCACACAGCACCCTGATGGGGGAATAATCGGTCGCTTCCCCGTTGAAATGCGGATCTAGGGTGACGGCCAGAAGGTCGTAATCAATCCCAATAAACCGCCGGAGCATGGAGAGCCCCGCCAGCAAAACGACCGAGTCCTTTCCGCCTGAAACCCCGACTGCAATTTTGTCTCCGTCCTGGATCAGGTCGAATTCCTGTATGGCTTTACGCATATACCCAAGCATCCTCTGCATGCTTTTTCCTGCTCCTTATTATGAAGTAATAATAGGGCACCGTTCCCCGCAGCCAGCGCCGGGACACAATACCAATTATTTCCGATTGCTTTTCTAGGAATATTATACAGGATTTCTCCTAGCCCCGCAAGGCGGAGCCAAAATATTTTCAGTTAGAAACAGGAAAAACTGTCTTGCCACCCGCCGCCTCCGGTGCTATACTTTTGACAGAAACTGTTTGAGGGAGGGCTTTGTATTATGGCAAAATTCACTGATCTTGACAAGCTGCTGCAGCAGTTTGCAGGCTCCACTGTTCCCGGATGCGGCTGCGTTGTGGCGCAAAACGGAGAGATACTGTACGAAGGCTATTATGGATTGGCAGATATTGAAACCGGGAAGCCGGTCACAGCCGATACGGTTTATCGCCTTTATTCTATGACGAAGGTTATTACTTGTACAGCGGCACTGATTTTATTTGAGCGCGGAAAATTTTCTTTGAATGAACCATATCATAAGTATTATCCCGAATTTGAAAATACGCAGGTTGCAGAAACGTTGCCGAACGGTGGAATTAAGATTCGGCCGGCAAAAAATCCAATACTGATTCGTGATGCGTTCAATATGGCGGTTGGACTGCCTTATGCAGACGGCAACTCTTATACCGAGCACGAACTTAGAAGAGTTTTGAATGAGCTTGATTCAAAAGGGAAATTTACATTGCAGGATCAGGTTCGAGCCTTTTCGACTGTGCCAATTCGTTATGATCCCGGTTCTCATTGGAGCTATGGTTACGGCCATGAGTTGATCGCGGCTTTAATTGAGGCGGTTTCTGGTATGACAATGGGTGAATTTTTGAAAAAGGAAATTTTTGAGCCGCTTGAAATGGAAAATACCGGTTACCGTTTCTTCGGTGATATTCAAGATCGCCTGATTAAAATGTACAAACCGGATGGCGAAGGCCGCTTTGTTGAAATCCCGGGGCGCGATGATGAAAACTTCCTGCCTGATGCCCGTTATGAGGCCGGAGGAATCGGTTTGTTCAGCACGGCTCGCGATTATACAAAGTTCACCCAGATGCTCGCAAGCGGCGGCGTTTACGAAGGCAGGCAGATCATTGGGCGGAAGACGATCGACCTGATGCGCCGGAACATGTTAAACGATGCTCAGATGAAAGATTTCTCCGACTCCTACAATGAAGGTTATGGCTATGGGTTGGGCGTCCGCACTATGGTGGAGCCCGCAGGGGTTGCCAATTTGTCTGTTGGGGAATTCGGCTGGACCGGCGCCGCCGGAACCTGGGCGTCAATTGATCCTTCGGAGGGCGTTTCAGTCGTCTATATGCATCAAACCATGCCGAACAATGAGCAGTACCACCACCACCGGGTGCGCGCGGTGGCGTACGGATGTATTAAATGAAACGCTGATAAGGCCAAGATTGAAAGGGGTTTTTGGCCTGTTTTACTCAATTCTTGCAATTTTACAGGAATAGGTGTATAATAATTCACGACAATTGAATAGACGGGAGCTTGTGTTACAGGCTGAGAGGGAGGTATAACCTTCGACCGAAAACCTGATTTGGATAATGCCAACGTAGGGACGCCTGATACACAGATATTAGGAATCATAAAGTACATTTAGGAAGCTGCCAAATCGGCAGCTTCCTTTTTTGTTTTGGAGGTGTTTTTATGGTAAAAATCAACGGAGAAGACAAAAACGCTGCGGGCAAAACGCTTGCCGGTTATCTTGCGTCTGCAAATTTTGATCCAAACCGTGTCGCTGTGGAACGAAATGGCAATATTGTACCGAAGTCACAGTACGCTGAGCTTGTTTTGCAGGACGGCGACAGCCTTGAAATTGTCAGTTTTGTAGGAGGCGGCTGATATGATTTCCAATCAAAAAGAATGGATGGACGCGCTTATAGAACGCCACGGAAAGGAACGGCAGAAAAGGTTTTCCGCGGCAACCGTTGCTGTCTGCGGGTTAGGCGGCCTTGGCTCCAACATAGCTATAGCGCTTGCGCGTGCGGGGATAGGAAAACTCATACTGGTTGATTTTGACAAGGTAGATCTTACGAATTTGCACCGTCAGCAATACAAGGTCTCACAGATTGGTATGGATAAAACCGAAGCGCTTGCAGAAAACCTGCGTGAAATCAATCCCTATATTGAACTGGAAACACATACCGTTCGTATCACTGTGGAAAACGCTTTGCCGCTTTTAAAAAATACGGATGTTATCTGCGAAGCCTTTGACCATGCAGAGGCAAAGGCAATGCTTACGAATCTTGTTCTTGAGGCAATGCCTGAGACATATCTTGTTGCGGCTTCAGGAATGGCGGGATTTGGAAGCGCGAATACCGTTAAAACCCGAAGGATCATGAAAAGATTTTACCTGTGCGGCGATGAAGTCAGTGACGTTAACGGCGGTATAGGGCTTGTATCCTCCCGCGTAATGCTCTGCGCCGCGCATCAGGCGCATATGGTTTTGCGAATTTTAACAGAAGAATTTGAAACTTAGTAAAGAGAAGGAAATAAAAATGCAAAATGACAAATTGTTGATCGGCGGACACGAATTTAGCTCGCGCTTTATTTTAGGTTCGGGCAAGTATTCAATGAAGTTGATTGAAGCGGCGATCAAGGACGCGGGGGCGGAAATCATCACCCTTGCCGTTCGCCGCGCTAACACGAAAGAGGATGAAAACATCCTCGATTATATTCCAAACGGTGTAACCCTGCTGCCAAATACCAGCGGTGCCAGAAACGCCGAAGAGGCGGTTCGCATTGCCCGGCTTGCAAGGGAACTCGGCTGCGGGAACTTTGTAAAAATTGAAATTATGCGCGACACCAAATACCTGCTTCCCGACAACCAGGAAACAATTAAGGCAACTGAAATCCTCGCCAGGGATGGATTTGTGGTTATGCCGTATATGTATCCTGATTTGAATGCAGCGCGTGACCTTGTGAATGCAGGTGCGGCAAGCGTAATGCCTCTGGCTTCTCCTATCGGTTCCAATAAGGGGCTTGCAACAAAGGAATTCATTCAAATCCTTATTGATGAAATCGACCTGCCGGTCATTGTGGACGCAGGTATCGGCAGGCCTTCGCAGGCTTGTGAAGCAATGGAACTGGGAGCCGCCGCTATTATGGCAAATACCGCGCTCGCCACCGCCGGGGACCTGCCTATGATGGCGTCTGCGTTCAAAGATGCGATTGAAGCCGGACGGAAGGCATATCTTGCAGGACTTGGCAGGGTGCTTGCCCGCGGCGCGTCTGCGTCCGACCCTCTGACCGGCTTTTTGCGCGATTGAGGGGTGATAAAATGGAAAACCAGTTTTTTATAGATTCTGAATATTTGTCCCCTGAGGCGCTTGAAAAAAAGCATCAGTTGGAAAACGATCCGTCTTCACGGAAAAGCCATATGGAATATCTGCCGGGGATGGAACAGATTGAGTCTGACGTTTGTGAAAACGTACTGTCACAGATGAATTCCTATGACTACACGAAGTATACGGCAAAAGATGTCCGCGCGGCGCTTGAACACGAAACTTGCTCTATCGAGGATTTCAAAGCGCTTCTTTCCCCTGCGGCGGAGCCGTTTTTAGAAGAGATGGCGCAGAGGGCAAAAATTGAAACAAGCAGGCATTTTGGCAATACCGTTTACCTCTTTACCCCCCTCTACATAGCCAATTACTGTGAAAACTACTGCGTGTATTGCGGCTTTAACTGCTATAACCATATCAACCGTATGAAATTAAGTTATGAGCGGATAGAAAAGGAAATGAAGGTCATTGCAGACAGCGGCATGGAAGAAATCCTAATTCTTACCGGAGAAAGCCGTGGGCAGAGCAATGTGGAATATATCGGTGAAGCCTGCAAACTGGCAAGGAAGTATTTCCGTATGGTAGGGCTTGAAATTTACCCTGTCAATACCGATGAGTATCAATATCTCCACAAATGCGGCGCAGATTATGTTACCGTGTTTCAGGAAACCTACGATACAGACAGATACGAACAGCTTCACCTGCTCGGACACAAGCGGGTATGGCCTTACCGTTTTGATGCACAGGAACGGGCGCTGCGCGGCGGTATGCGGGGGGTTGCTTTCTCGGCGCTGCTGGGACTTTCAGATTTCAGGAAGGACGCGCTGGCGAGTGCGCTGCACGTTTATTACTTGCAGAGAAAATATCCGTACGCTGAAATGTCGCTGTCCTGCCCAAGGCTCAGACCGATTATCAATAATGACAGGATTAATCCTTTGGATGTACATGAACGTCAGCTTTGCCAGGTGCTTTGCGCTTACCGTATCTTCCTGCCATATGTGGGTATCACCGTATCTTCCCGTGAGAGTGCCGCGTTCAGAAACGGCATTGTTAAAATAGCGGCAACCAAAGTTTCCGCCGGGGTGTCTACGGGGATCGGTGACCACGAAAGCAAGTACAGCGGAAAAGTGGCGGATACTGCACAAGGTGACGAACAATTTGAAATTGACGACAACCGCAGTCTTGACAAAATGTATCGGGATATAGCCGATGAGGGTTTACAGCCGGTTCTGAACGATTATCTGTACGTGTGAGGCAAGAAAAAATGAAACAGTTTGATTCAGGTTTATATTTTATAACAGACAGCACAGCCTGCGCCGAAGAAGAATTTTTATACCGTGTGGAACAAGGCTTGATGGGCGGGGCAACACTGCTTCAACTCCGTGAAAAAGACAAAACCACCCGCGAATACCTTGAGCTGGCCGAAAAGGTCCATACGCTTACAAGAAAATACAACGTGCCTTTGATTATTGACGACCGTGTGGACGTGGCGCTTGCCGTCAATGCCGAGGGCGTTCATGTAGGACAGAGCGATATGCCTGTAGCTGCCGCAAGAAAACTGATGGGAGAAAACAAAATTGTAGGTGCGACCGCAAAAACCGTACCGCAGGCTTTGGAAGCTTACAAACAAGGGGCGGATTATCTTGGCGTAGGAGCAATTTATCCTACTACGACTAAGGTAAAAACCGTGTTGACGTCTACCGATACGCTCCGTGACATATGCAGCGCCGTCCCAATTCCGGTAAACGCCATTGGCGGCCTGAACAAAGACAACATTGATATTCTTGCAGGCATTCCCATTGCCGGAATTTGTGTGGTGTCTGCCATTATGAAAGCTGACGATCCAAGGCAGGCGGCAATTGAGTTGAAAGCAAGAGCGCTGGAACTTGGATTATGCTGAAAGGTGTAATTTTTGATGCTGACGGTACTTTGCTTGATTCTATGCGCGTATGGAGAGAACTGGGCAAGAGATACCTGAACAGAAAGGGAATTGCGGCGGACGGCGGCCTTGCGGATATTCTTTATCCAATGAGTTTGGAAGAAAGCAGTGTTTATTTAAAAAGAAGATACGGCCTTACAGACAGTGTTGAAAGAATTATTGCGGATACGCTTGCAATGATAGAGGAATTTTATCTCACCGAAGTTTCTTTGAAACAGGGTGTTTCCTCTTATCTTGAAGAACTGAGAAAACGGGAGATTCCTATGATCATTGCAACCGCCGGCAACCGTGACGTTTTAGTCAGGGCGTTTGAACGGCTGCAAATCGGGAACTGTTTTCAAGGTATACTTACCTGCAGCGAACTTGGGGTTAGTAAGCGGGAAGCGGCCGTTTATTTGTCGGCGGCAGAAAAACTGGGAACAAAACCGGAGCAAACCGCGGTGTTTGAAGATGTGCTTCACGGCGTTGTCTCCGCAAAAACCGCAGGCTTTATAACGGTTGCGGTTGAGGATTTTTCGAATGAAAAGGACCGGCAAAAAATGAAGGGAATCTCTGATTACTGTATCAGGGATTTTACAGATGCCGTTCTAAAAACAATTTAACAGGCGGCGGCAGACCGGGGGCACCACTCTCTGTCGCTTAATAAAAATAATGCGGATACATATCGAAAGGGAGTAAAGAATGAGGACAGCATTATCAATCGCAGGAAGCGATTCCTGCGGAGGCGCCGGCATTCAGGCAGATATTAAAACAATGACGATGAATGGTGTTTATGCTATGAGCGCGATTACGGCGCTGACGGCACAGAACACAACCGGCGTAAGGGCAATTCAGGAAGCGGAGCCTGAGTTTTTAAAACAGCAGATCGACGCCGTATTTGAGGATATTTTTCCCGATGCGGTCAAAATCGGAATGGTATCAGGGAGCGGGCTTATCCGTGTAATTGCGGACAGGCTGAAATACTATAAGGCAGTTAATATTGTTGTCGACCCCGTTATGGTTGCAACCAGCGGTTCGTCTTTAATGAAAACCGGCGCGGCGCAAACGCTTATAGACGAACTTTTGCCCATAGCAGCCCTTATTACGCCGAACATTCCCGAAGCGGAAGTTATTTCAGGATTCAGCATCCGCAGCGAAAACGATATGCTGAAAACGGCAGAATATATCGGCGAAACTTATAAATGCGCCGTGCTTCTTAAAGGCGGGCACAGCGTTCATGACGCAAATGACCTGTTGTACGCAAACGGAGCGATCCATTGGTTTAAGGGGGAACGTATTAACAATCCCAACACCCACGGAACAGGATGCACTTTATCCAGCGCCATTGCGGCAAACCTTGCCAAAGGTTTTACCCTTGCCGAATCTGTACACAGAGCAAAGGAATATATTTCCGGCGCGCTCGCTGCAATGCTGGACCTGGGAAAAGGCTCGGGGCCGGTGCAGCACAGCTTTGACCTGAATTCCCGCTTTGGCGAAGAAAAAATTTCTGTTTGAAAGGATTTGAAAAAATGAGAAATTACACAACACAGATGGACGCCGCAAGGCAGGGTATTATTACCCCTGAAATGAAAGCGGTTGCCGCTAAGGAATACCGAACCGAAGAAGAAATCCGCGGCCTTGTCGCCAGGGGACAGGTTGTCATCTGCGCCAACAGGCTGCATACCTGCATTAACCCGAACGGCGTCGGCTCTATGCTCCGCACCAAAATTAACGTCAACCTTGGCGTATCCCGTGACTGCAAGGATTACGATGTTGAGATGCAGAAGGTTATGGCGGCCGTGAATATGGGAGCGGAGGCTATTATGGATTTGTCCTCCCATGGAAACACGCAGCCTTTTCGTAAAAAGCTGATTGCAGAGTGCCCCGCAATGATCGGTACGGTGCCCGTGTACGACAGTGTCATCCACTATCAACGTGACCTTGCTACCCTGACGGCAAAGGACTTCATTGATGTTATTCGCCTCCACGCACAGGACGGCGTGGATTTTGTTACCCTGCATTGCGGTATTACCCGCAAGACAATTGAGCAGATTCGCAAGCACAAAAGAAAGATGAACATTGTTTCCCGCGGCGGCTCTCTCGTCTTTGCCTGGATGAGCATGACCGGCGAGGAAAACCCGTTTTATGAATATTTTGATGAAATTCTTGATATCTGCCGCGAGTATGACGTAACAATCTCTCTGGGGGACGCCTGCCGCCCCGGCTGCCTTGCCGATGGAAGCGACGTTTGCCAGATTGAAGAGCTTGTCCGCCTTGGCGAGCTGACCAAGCGCGCCTGGGAAAAGGACGTGCAGGTAATGGTAGAAGGCCCAGGGCATATGCCGATGGATCAGATCGAAGCAAATATGAAGATTCAGCAGACCATCTGCATGGGCGCGCCGTTTTATGTGCTCGGCCCTATTGTTACGGATATTGCTCCCGGTTACGACCATATCACCTCCGCTATCGGCGGAGCAATTGCCGCAGCGTCGGGTGCGGCGTTCCTTTGTTACGTAACGCCGGCCGAACATCTGGCTTTGCCTAATGTGGAGGATGTGAAGCAAGGCATTATTGCTTCCCGTATTGCTGCACATGCCGCCGATATTGCAAAGAAAGTGCCGCATGCAAGAGAACTTGACGACCAGATGGCGGACGCCAGAAGAACCTTTGACTGGGAAAAGCAATGGGAATGCTCCATTGACCCGGAAACTGCAAAAGCAATTCGGGACAGCCGTGCTCCCGAACACGAGGATAGCTGTTCCATGTGCGGCAAGTTCTGTGCGGTCAGAAGCATGAACAAGGCCCTGAACGGTGAATATATTGATATTCTGTAAGGCGGGAAGATAAAACGCCGTATTTGTTAGCGATATAAGTTGAAGCACACGTTTGAAAACGCTTTTTTCTGCTCTGTTTTGGTGCGCTTGGAAAGAAAGGCCGGTTACGTTGGAGTAGAAAATGCCTTATAAGGGCAGGCGAAACTACGCGTGAGCATCAATACAATATCAGGAATGAGGCCTTTCCGGGAACAATAGTAAATATTGTTAAACCCCTCCCGTAATTGCGGGAGGGGTTTTCTTTTGCCGTTTGTCCCGCCTTTGCCTGCCGCGGCAGTCCCGCCTGAATAAAAACTTGCCCGGTTTTACCAAAAAGCATATTGAAACAAAACTCTGGAACCCCTATAATGAAAGCAACGATGGACCATTCGGGAAAAATGAAGCTCAAACAGTTAAACAGGAGGTTTTTATATGAAACTACAGGACAGCGGGCGGATTACGCTTGGCACTTGTTACTATCCGGAGCACTGGGACGAGGCCATCTGGAAAGACGACCTGAAAAGGATGCTCGAAAACGGCATTGAAACCGTCCGTATTGCGGAGTTTGCGTGGAGCAAAATCGAGGAGAGGGAGGGCGTTTTTGACTACTCCTTTTTTGACTGTTTCCTGGACGTTGCCGAAGAAACGGGCATAAAGGTCATTTTCTGCACCCCGACTGCTACTCCGCCCGCCTGGCTGACCGAAAAATACCCCGATGCGCTTAACGCCGATATTGACGGAAATCTCTACCGCCACGGGGGCAGGCGGCATTACAACTATAACTCCAAAATTTACCGGAAGCTCTCCGCGCGGATTACCGAGAAATCCGCCGCGCACTACGCCGGACGCCCCTGTATCATAGGCTGGCAGCTCGACAACGAGTTTAACTGCGAGCTGCAGGAATACTACTCTGAGGCCGATTCGGCCGCGTTCCGGGATTTCCTCAGGAAAAAGTACGGTTCCCTTTCCGCCCTCAACAAAGCTTGGGGAACCGTTTTCTGGAACCAGACCTACACGGAATGGGAAGAAGTCTATGTTCCGCGCAAAACGCCGAAATACGCGGTCAATCCGCACCTCTACCTGGACTACGTCCGCTTTATTGCCGACAGTGTTTACAGCTATGCGAAAATTCAGGTTGATATCCTGAAAAAATACATCAAGCCGGGCGACTTTATCACAACCAACGGCATTTTTGGCAATATTGATTACCAAAAGCTGTCCGGCGGCCTGCTCGACTTCATCACCTACGATTCCTACCCGAACTTTGCTTACTGCGTTGACCGCTACGACCCCGAAGACCCAATGAAAGACCGCCACTGGAGCAAAAACCTTGCGGAAGTGCGGGCGATCTCCCCGGTTTTCGGAATTATGGAGCAGCAGTCCGGCCCGAACGGCAGCATGAGTATGATGGCGCCGGCGCCGCGCCCCGGCCAGCTCACCCTCTGGACGATGCAGAGCATTGCCCACGGGGCGAATTACGTCAGCTATTTCCGTTGGCGCACCTCTACAATTGGAACCGAGATCTACTGGCATGGGATCCTCGATTACTCGGGACGGGACAACCGCCGCCTGAAAGAGGTTGGGGAGGTTTCCAGAAAGCTGGCAAAGTTTGACGAGCTTGCCGGTACCTGTTACGAAGCAGCTGTCGCCATCGCCAAAGACCATGACAACGTCTGGGACGCGCAGGGCGACCTTTGGCACAGTAAAGTAGCCTGGGCCAGCGAAGAGGCGCTTTTTAACGCCTGTCAGAGTACCCATACCCCTTTTGATTACTGCTACCTTGACCATGCTGCGGATGACGACCTGAAGAGATATAAGGTAATTTTCTACCCCCACGCCGTCATCCTGAACGAGGAGAGGGTTAAACTGCTGGAGGATTACGTCCGCCAGGGCGGCTGTTTGGTTCTTGGCTGCCGGGCCGGGTATAAAAACGAAAACGGCCGCTGCGTGACCGAAAAACTGCCGGGGCTGCTGCGCAATCTGGCGGGAACCGATATTCCCGAGTACACCGCCGTTTCCCCCGAATTCCCCTGTGTAATGGCCGAATGGGAAGGAACGCCTCTCCCGGCCCCTATTTTTAACGACCTTCTGGAGCCGTTGGACGGCGCGGAAATTGTCGGCCGGTATACTGAGGGTTATTACGCTGGAACCGGCGCAATTATCAAAAACAGCTTCGGTAAGGGTTCTGTCTATTACTTCGGCGGTGCGTTTAACGAAGAAACAGCAAAGGTTTTCCTTGAAAAGCTCGCGGTGGCCTCCCCCTACGCCTCCTTTATTGATGCGCCTGCCGCCTGCGAAATCTCCGTTCGGGCGAACGGAAAAGACAAATACCTTTTCCTGCTCAATTATAAAAATGCCGAACAGCCCTTTGAACTGAAACTGCCCGCCGTGAACCTGTATACCGGCGCGGAAGAGGCGGGAAAGCAAACGCTTGAACCGTACGGAACCAGGGTTTACAGGCTTGCGGGCTGTTGACGTTTTCTCAACCCGCAGAAGACGGATTACCGGGGCGTACCTAGAGCCCGCTCGCCGCAGCGCACAGGCGAGTGTGCCTTTTGCTTGATCCAATAAGGGCTACGGGATCCCCTGGCATAACCCTGCAATTGGTGAAGCGGACTTCGGCACCAACGGCACCCAGAGCGGCAGGCGGTTTCCTTAGAACTTCTCAGTTACTGGATCACCCGCCGGGGATATACCGGGTAAAAGGGCCGAATCTCATCTCTGGGCAGCCGTCCGGGTTTTGGACGGCGGGCAAGCCGTTGTTTTCCCCGTGCCGATTGATACGGTTCCGGTCTTTATACGGGAGGGTGCGGTGGTAGGAAGGCTTAACGGTTAGCCATATTTTTAAGCCAGCCGTCATATTATTTGCCAATCCCCCGCGAAAACTCAAGCGGGAATCTTTACTGGCTGGAAAGTTTACGGCATCCGCGCTATAATTATAATAGAAAGCATCCGCCGCACCGCACGGGCAAACTGTGAGCGAGCGGATAGGAAACTGGATGCGGAAAGGCAGGATCACCCTATGGAAATTAGGAAAGCCACAAAGGCGGACGCCGAAGCGCTGACCAAAAACCGGATTGCCTTTGTCAGCGACGCGATCGGAAAACCGGTTGACACTGCGTTTGAGGAACGGATCCGCGCCTATTTTGACAAGCATCTGGAAGACGGCTCCCTCCTGTGCTACCTAGCGGAGGAAAACGGTGAATTAATTGCAGCCTGCGTCCTCTGCATCTATACCATCATTCCCCGGCCGGGCAGCCCATGCGGAAAATGCGGACTTCTTGTCAACGTCAACACCCGGAAGGACTACCGCCGCCGGGGAATTGCCACCCGAATGCTGGTTGCCCTGTTTGCAGATGCAAAGCGGATGGGGGTGGAACGCATTGAGCTTGACTACACTGAGGACGGCTACCCACTTTATCAGTCGCTCGGTTTTAAAAGGCTGGAGCGCCAGATGGCGCTCACCCTGTAAAAAAATAACAGTTCACCGTTAAAAAAGGAGGAGATTAAAGTGGTTGAACCGAGAAATTATTCTTATAAAGAATTTCCGGCAGCGGCGGAAACCTGCCCCGGCATGGATACGATTGCAACCCGCCGGGATGAACGCAAGCTCACCTACCTTGCTGACGTCAAATATGATTCTTATGACGGCGGCGAGCTTTGCCTGCAAATCCTCAAGCCCTATTATGCAGATGCCCGGAAGGCCGAATTTCCTTGCGTTGTCTTCGTTCAGGGTTCCGGCTGGGGGGTTCAGAACGTCTACTCCAACGTGGCTTCGCTTGCAAAACTCGCGGAAAAAGGGTACGTTGTCGCCGTTGTCCAGTACAGGCACTCCTCGGTGGCGCCTTTCCCGGCGCAGATTATCGATACCAGGACGGCTATCAGGTTTTTGCGGAAAAATGCGGAGGAATACAATATTGACAGGAACAGCTTCATCATTTCCGGCGACTCCTCCGGTGGGCACACAAGCCTGATGGTCAATATCACCGAGGGAATGCCGGAATTCGCCACCTCCAAATACCCGGGAATTTCAGACCACGTCACCGCCTGCATTGATTTTTACGGCCCCACGGCAATTTACGAAATGAACGAGGCACCGTCGGGAATGGACCACTGCGGGGCCGGCTCTCCTGAGGGGATGCTGATTGGCGGGGTGGATGTTTTAGAAAACCTTGACCTTGCAAAAAAGACCGACCCGGTCTTGTACCTGGATAAAGGGCGCCCTATCGCTCCCATTTTGATGTTTCACGGTGACAAAGATCCGGTCGTCCCCTTCCTCCAAAGCGTACGGTTGTATGAAGCCCTGCGCGCAAACGGAAAAGAAGTTTTCTTTTATAAAATGCTGGGAGCGGAGCACGGCGGCCCCGGCTTCTGGACGGACCAGGTTATCGATTTAATTGATAGCTTTATTCGGAAATGTTTTTAACTAAGCAATAGAAAGACTAACTATTAAAAGTCAAGCCCAAAAAGCAGAAAGATTGTGAATTGGTAGTTGGTGCAAAAAAGGCGCACCGAAACTGAC
>CACXEO010000047.1 GCA_902766785.1 Oscillospiraceae bacterium
AGTATTTGTCTGGCGGGACATACCCCTATCCTAATCGACGGCTCTTCTTTATTCAATTCATTTGCTTGATGCCTCTACCGGCATCCCACAGGAAAAGTGATTGAGCCATAAATGATCCGAACTTCAAAGACATTTTCGGCAGTCCAGGCACCACAGCAGGATACCCGGTTGTCAGTTGGCACCAACGGGCGGAAAGGCTGGGGCTCGGCAAGACTCGAAGTGTTAAGGACAGCGTCTTTCCACTCGCCGTATCCCAGCGGAATTACCGACTCTTTGCCTTTGATAACAACTTTCAGAGAATTTTCTTCCCCGTCACAGAACTCGATCCGCTCCAGCCCCAGAATATTCCCGGAGACATCATACGCTTTCTCCCAGAACTTTACGCCGCAGGCTTCCTTTTTCCCTTGAACCACCGGCATTTTCAGCCTCCGGCAGAATGCCGCCAGTTCTTTGGTGACCTGTTTATCCTCCGGCTGCGGCGAACCTTTCCCTACACCGGGAAGCAGAATTTCCCACAGGGCGGTTAGAACCGGCTGGGTGTCCTGCGCACCGGAGGTGACGGCTATCACCATTTCCTGATCCGGAAGGACAATGCAGAACTGGGCGAACGCGCCCGCTCCCCGGTAGGCGTTTTCCGGCTGGCACCGCCAGAACTGGTAGCCGTACCCCTGCCGGCTGTCAATATTCATGTGGCCGGTGTACTCCATCTGCTTGGCGGTTGCCTCGTCAATCCAAGCCGGGTCAAGAAGCTGCTTCCCATCATACATCCCCCTGTTGCGGAGAAAGACGCCAAACTTTGCAATATCTTCAGTGCAGAGGTTAAACCCAAAGCCGCCTGCCGTGATTCCCTCCGGGCTGAGCTCCCAGCGGTGCTCCCCAAATCCAAGCGGCTCAAACAGCCGCGGTGTCAAGTATTCCTCAACTGTCATTCCGGTCAGTCTCTGGACAACTGCCGAAAGCATGTAGGTGCCAGCGGTATTATAAAGGTAATGGGTGCCCGGCTTTTTTTCGATGTAGGAAGAAAGGAACTGAAACACCCACTGTTCTTCCCCCTCTTTTTCAATGGACGGTTCAGTTACATGCCCGGTCGCCATCCGCAATACATCCCGGATGGTCAGTTCCTTCATATAGCCGCAGGGTTCCGCCCCTTCCGGCAAAACTCCAGGGAAAAAGCTGAGCAGTTTATCCTGTATGCTCAAAAGGCCCTCCTGCACCGCAAACCCGACCGCAATGGAGGTAAAGCTTTTGCTCATGGAAAAAAGCATGTTGAGGAACTCCGGCCGGTAGGGGTGCCACCACCCTTCGGCAATGACCTTGTCACGTCTAAGGATCATGATAGAATGAACGCCGGTCTGGTGTTCGTCGTAATACCGAAACAGGTCGAATACCGCTTTAGGGTCGACTCCTTCCGCGCGCGGTGTGCTTCTTGGGAGCTGTGTCATTGTGGCTTCATCCTTTCATTGGGTATTGTAATGTTTTTATTATAGCATATCTGCATTAAAACAGAGCAGGTATCATGAAGTTTTATTCACATATGCGCTCCCGCCGCCCTTTTTCACAAACCCTGTTTTTTGACTATACCATTGATATGAGACAAAAAGGATAGCCTCTTTTACAGTATATTTTTGAAGGCCATTATATTTTTAGAACAATCTATTCCAGCAATTCTACCATGCCGTCAAAACATATAGCTGCGTTGTTTTTAAAAAGCCTATTGACCTTTTCGGCTGCTAACTCAGAAGAATTTATAATTTCTCTGCCGTTATGAGTGAAATAAATTTTGCCAATGGCTTTGTTTTTGGTATAAGCGTAAACATCATCAATGCCAAAGTGTCCGGTTTCAATTATGAGATTGTCACAGCCGGTACCGATGATAGTATCCAACTCGCTGTAACATTTCACATCACCGGAATATACGATTCGCTTTTCCCTACATTCAATCAAAAATGAGTACGACTGCCATTGATTTTCAGGAGTCGAAATATGTAGATTGTGAAAGGCAGTGACACGGACGGATCCGTCATCAAACAACACGCCGTCGTGGGTTTTATGAGCCTGAATACAAAAGGGTATTTTAAAATTGCCTTCCGTATTGCGTAAAATCATCATAATCCCTTCCCAAGTTTGAAGATTGGGAATATAGACATCAATATCACTGACTCTATCCGGCTTTTTCATCAAATATAGTTTGCGGATATTCCACAGAAGATTTCCCAATCCTCCCACATGATCCATGTGAGGATGAGAAATTACAACTTTTTTTACGTTTAAAAGATCAACCCCTAAGTTGTGAGCAGTATGGGAGCAACTCTCACCTGCGTCAAACCAGTATATATTTTCATCACATTCCAAAGCAAAAGACATATGTTTTCTATCCGGCATGGGCTCTGATCCAGCACAGGTACCCAAAAAGTAGAGTTTCATATAATTCCCCCATATCTTTGCAAATTTAAATAATATCATATACATTGGCATCGCTGCAATAAGGTGTGGCAAACCATCATTGTTTCTAATAATTCCGCCTAAAGGGACTAAATTTACAATAATATATTGATCTCAATTTCACCTCTTTTTACATAATCATCTCCTAATATTTTAAGCGTTTCAAATTGCCTTTCAAAAGCTATCTTCCTTGAATCCACATTTCCTTTTCTATGCATGCGTTCATATTCAAATGATTCATTTATAACAAAAGGATAAACTGTCCAAAAAGAAATTTCAAATACTTGATCAGTTAATTTGTGAACTATTTCTTCGCCTCGTTCACTGATTACATAATGATACCCCTTTTCATCAGAAAACACATAAACTCCATCCTCTCCGGATTTAATGTTTTTCTGAAATTTAGGAATCTGGCTTTTTTCCACAAACATAAGTTTTGTTATTTTTTCTATTATAATTTGTCTTAACTTTAGAGTAGGTAACAATTTTGACATACACAAACATCTCCCTAATCATTACTATTTTAAAATAATATATCCACCTTGCAATAATTCTTCTATTGTGTAGGGAAGCAAATATTGTGTTCCCCCTCCGGGCTGATCAAACCATGGCGCAACAACAGACTGTTGAACCCCTGAAATTTCTTTAATGATAATATATTCCTTATAGGCTGAAACATCTGTTCCGGGAGCCAAAGACAATTTTTCCGGATCAGTTCCTGCAGGTGCAGCATATTTGCCGAAATTACTACCTATACGCCCGAACAAATCCTTTCCGCTTGTAATTTGGAATCCCTTTCACAAACGGGCCGGAAACGCAAAAAGGTTGCACAGGGAAGTGCAACCTATTTTGAAAATAACTTTAATTTTATTTCATTCGAACCTATATTGGGCGCCTCACGAAACCTAAACGCTTTACATCCGGTTAAACGCTGGAACGCATCCGGCCTGCCCGGCCACGGGCAAAGCAGATGAACAAAACCGCGCTGACCCCCATCAGAATGGGATAATAAAGGTTGGGGATAATTTCGAGCGGAGAGATGGCCGCAAGCCCTGCCGCAGTGAGAAGTTGCGCCCCATAGGGGATGATCCCCTGTGTGACCGAGGTGAAAATGTCCAGGATCGAAGCCATTCGCTTTGGCTCCACCCCGTACTCTGCGCCGATTTCCTTCGCAATCGGGCCTGCCATGACGATGGCAACGGTGTTATTAGCCGTACACCCGTCTACCAGCATCGACATGCCGGCGATGCCGAGTTCGGCGCCTTTCCTGCTTTTGACCCGTTTTTTGATTGCGTCGATGATAAACTGAACCCCTCCGTGCTCTTTTACCAGTCCAAAAATAGCGGCAACGATGATTGAAATGATGGTAATTTCATACATGCTCTCCACCCCTTTCCCAAGGATGCCGAACATCTCAAGAAAGGTGAACTTTCCCAGGGCGATCCCAACAACGCCCGAAACGGTGATCCCAGAAATGAGGACGGCGAAGACGTTGAAACCGATCAGAGCGCCGATTAGAACAATCAGGTAGGGCAGGATCTGCCAAAGGTTATAACTCAAATCCCCTTTGAGGACATACTCCGTATTCCAGGTACGGGCAACCAGCAGGATAATGGTGAGTACCGCCGCCGGCAGGACAATGAGAAAATTTGCTTTGAATTTATCATTCATCTCACAGCCTTGGGTTTTGACCGCGGCAATGGTCGTGTCCGACACCATGGAGAGGTTGTCCCCAAACATGGCGCCGCAGACCACTGCGCCGATGCACAGAGCCATCGGCAGGTCGGTCTTTTCGGCAATCCCCACCGCAATCGGCGTCAGGGTGGTGATGGTGCCGACCGAGGTCCCCATTGAAACCGAGATAAAACAGCCGACGACGAAGATGCCGACAATCATAAGGTTTGATGGGATAATGGACAGCCCAAAATTGACAGTGCTTTCCACACCGCCCGCCGCGCTGACAATCCCGGAAAACGCGCCCGCGACCAGAAAGATCAGCAGCATGGTGACGATGTTCTCCTCCCCCATACTGCGGGCGGCGATCTGCATCTTCTCGGTGAATTTCACCTTGCGGTTTTGAAGGAAAGCAACCGCTAGAGCAACCAGAAACCCGATGACCGCCGGCATGGTATACATATCCCCCGTGGCTGCCCCCACCCCGATGAAGAGGACAAGGAAGATAAAAATGGGCAGAAGCGCCCAGAAGTTTCCTTTTTTCATTACCTTTCTCCTTTGACAGCTTTTCATTTTTCAGTCTGCTTTTTTGAATATTATACGATATGGGACGACTGCGAGCAAGGACTTGCTAAAAAAATTTATATTTTTAATCGACCTTGTGAATTTTAACAAAAATAATCTTATATAATGATAACTTCCATTAAAATTATGCATTATTGTATTGATTATTAATTGGGTTTCATTTATAATTTATTTATAAACATAAAGAAACGGGTGGTTCCAATGGAAAATCAAAAGATCATACACTAAAACACTTTGACATACAAAGGAGAGAAGACGAATGAAAAAGAAACGAATTTTAAGTTAACTGGCAATTATTTCACTTATCATATCCGTTCCTTTTTTAGCAGGCGCTATTGACTTAGCCGCAGAAGAACAACACCTTGTGCAAAGAAACGCCAACCCCTACATTCAGCGGTATTTGAAATAACGCGGTACGGTTTCTGACGAAAACAGTTTACTGAATAACACAGAACAGCGCGCGGCCGATATGGAAACGCTCATAGAAATTTACAAAGAAGACATTGGCGTTGGCAATATTCTTCAAAAATATTTATTGGGAACCCGTTCGTCGGCTCCAACGGATTTTGTAGCGGAAGCGTCTTCCCTAGACCGTAAACAGGTTATAGACACCATGCATCGGATCGAGTCGATTTACAGCTTGGCAACTGAAGAAGAGCAGGAAGCAATGCTTTCCTATCTGCTTCATCACGCCAGAGCGTGCGAAGACCCGCAGTCCATTGAATTTCTGCAGAACCTAAACAATACCGACCCAATACAGTCAGCCGCAAATTACTATAGTGGAACTACTGCTAAAAATTATGCACACACATGGTATAATAGTTTTAATACCGCCTCATATCCCAATATGGAAGGTATGGGCGGCGATTGTACCAATTTTGTTTCACAATGCATGAAGGCCGGAGGTATCCCTATGGATAGTTCCTGGTATTGTTACAAAAAGAACAGCACATATTTACGTCCGGTAAACGGAACATAATTAGACTATAGCTGGAATTTAAAAAAGCCTAAAAATCCATGGACGTCTTTAGCCGAATTCACTTCCTACTGGTACCCGAAAACTCCGGTTTTTCAGTGGTCAAAACAAACCTATCAACAGCGTCATACAGAAATATTTAATATGGATATAATGACCGGTGACATTGTTGTACTTTGTTCAGGCGTTTCAGGCGTACTTACAATTGGTGAACATGCTATGATAATTACAGCTTATGACACTGTTAATAAAGATTTTAAGCTGTCCGGTCACACCAATGCACGCAAAGATTATGCGCTGCTCACCATTTTAGCAAATAGCGGCTACAATGCTGTAGACTTTTACCGGTTTTAATTAATCTGGAGAAAGGGAAACCATATGAAATTCAATGCAAAAGTTTTGTTGTTCTCTCTTTCTATTTCCTTTATATTGATATTGGCGCTGGGTTTCACTGGTCTGATCCAGAAACCTATGGCTATTTGTAGGGCAACAATTCACGTTATGTTAAATTATTGGAATCAGGGGCTTTGGTATCATGATGCTGAACTCGTTACAGCAATGAGCAGCTATAAGGTTACATTTATCAGAGAGGATGGCTCAACTGAATATATTTCGGTTTCCCCGTACGAGTTTCCCATACACATCATGTTTGATTCGCAAAACCCAGGC
Organism: Oscillospiraceae bacterium; assembly: GCA_902766785.1. Lineage (GTDB taxonomy): Bacteria > Bacillota > Clostridia > Oscillospirales > Ruminococcaceae > Metaruminococcus_A. The sequence goes on from CACXEO010000047.1 coordinate 6,347, forward strand.
GGTTAGTTTTATAATCCAAAAATGGGGGGATATGATTGAAAACTAAAATAAAAACAACATTTATCCCCTTTGTTTTCTCTCTCATCCTAACGCTTGTCCTGTTCTTTTGCGGTGTATTTGAAAAACCAATTGCAGTATCCGCCGCGTACGCCTATATCATCACGCATTATCTAGATCAAGGGCTGATTACGCTTCAGGCCGTTGACTACGACGACGTTTTTGACAATTATATCGTACGAGTCAAGATTGAAAACACCGGGGAAGAAAGAGTTATGACCTATTTCCCTAAATGGTGCCCTGTATTGAGAGAACGCAATACGTTTAATGAATTGGAACGGCCGTCACAGTAACAAATATACGAATATGGGTTAAAACAAAATGGAAATACTGAAAACGTTATGAAATTCATGTCTAAAAAGGATGCGCGGGTTTTTTTGCTGTCAACCGCCATTACCATTGTTTTAGCAATCATTCTGTCCGTTACGGGAGTGCTTCAGAAACCATTGGCGGTACACGTTGCTTCGGTATATGCCCTGACGCATCATCTGGATCAGGGGTTCTTGAGGTATCAATCCGTAAATTATGACCCATATTTTGACAGCTTTGTTGTTGAATTCAAATCCCAAAGCAACGAACGGGTGTGGTTTGCGCTTTCGCCCGCTTCATTTCCAGTTTTCGTTGAATTCGATTCGTTTAATTCCGGACAGGCCTGATAAAATATTCAAAATTAGCCGAAACATAGATTAAGCATCGTTAACCGGCCAAACATTTTTGAACCAGCTTAATCCCCGGAGGATTCTCTCTTCCGGGGATTTCCATTTGACTTTTTCTTCAACTTATCATATTATAAAGAAACTCTGTTATTTGAAAGACTAACTATTAAAAGTCAAGCCCAAAAAGCAGAAAGATTGTGAATTGGTAGTTGGTGCAAAAAAGGCGCACCGAAACTGAC
>CACXEO010000048.1 GCA_902766785.1 Oscillospiraceae bacterium
GCCCCATCTTTTTATTATATTAGAAAAACGCCTGACCCGGGAAGCTCAATCCCGTCTAGGCGTTTTATTTTGCCTTTAAAAAAGCTTCCAATTTATCAAGCCATACTATTTGCCCAGCGTTATCCAGCCCGCTTGCCTCAAGCCGCTCACAGAAAGACCTAGTGAAAACTTCCGCCGCTTCACTTTTATAAAAACGATCTTTCTCCAGCAGCTCAGTCAGGGTAATATGAACCGCTCTTTTCAACCCAAACCACCTCCGGTTTATTCTATTCCGGATTTCTAAAATCCATGAACGTTTTGAACAATAAAGCTGAAAGACAGCGGGCATAATAATTTCGTAAATCAAATAACTTTGCGAAGCTTTTTAGAGCACGAGCGGCAATATCCGCTTCGTTTGAAAACGTTTCAGCTCAAGGGAAGGACACACATAACCGCTGCCGTCCAATGCCCTAAAATTCCGCTCAGCGTTTTAACATTAAATCCAAGTTTGATGCATCGTGTTGCAAATGTATGACGCAGAAGATGAAATTTGAAATATAGCTCAACGCCTTTCTGGTTCTTATTGCTAATTATATAGAATCAATCATTCGAACAATTGACTTTTTAGACTTACTACGATATAATTTAGTAAAATTTCGCAAAGGAGGGCTTATTTTGTCAGATCAAAGGAACCAGGGTGCTGCCGGGTTGTTTGAAGAACTGACCAAACAAGCCGGGGCTGTTTATTTGTCCGATTTAGCCTCTCCTTCTTTCCGTTCAATTTTAATTCAGGTACTGGACAAAATTCATTACAGCACCTATACCATTGAGGAATGGAAAGACCTGTTAAATTACATTCTGCGGAAAGAAATTCCTGTTGCAACGCCGGAAGAGGCAAAAACTACTATATTAAAAGAACTGAAAAAGGGATCTCTATGATCCCTTTTTATTTATATAAAGCCTTTCCCCTGCCTCGGCGGAAAAGTCATATTCCCCTTTCACAGCCATATTATTTTTATAGCAAGAATGTCGGCGGAAAGGAAGACTTTGGATGATATTCGCAATCTACAGCAGAAAATCAAAGTATACCGGCAAGGGTGAATCCATTGGAAACCAGATTGAGCTTTGCAAGGCTTATGTCCGTAAAAATTTTGATAACGTTACAGAACAGGATTTTTTTCTATATGAAGACGAAGGGTTTTCGGGAAAAAACCTGGAACGTCCGCAGTTTAAAGAGCTTTTAAAAGATGCCGCGGCGCACAGGTTCGGCTGTATTGTCTGTTACAGGCTTGACCGGATCAGCCGCAGTGTCGTAGATTTTTCTTCCTTGGTGGAGCTGTTTTCTAAACTCGAAATCAGTTTTATCTGCATCCGGGAACAGTTCGACACATCAACGCCTATGGGGCGGGCCATGATGTATATTGCCAGCGTCTTTGCTCAATTAGAGCGGGAAACAATTGCTGAACGGGTGCGGGATAATATGTTGCTTCTCGCACGGGAAGGCCGCTGGCTTGGAGGTACTTCCCCATTCGGTTTCCGCTCTAAGCAGTGCGAAACAATGATTCTGGACGGAAAACGAAAAAGCTCGTTTCTTCTGGAAAGCAATCCAGAAGAAGCAAAAATTGTTCGGCAAATTTTCCAGTTGTTCCTATCAGGAAGCAGCTTGTCCCAAATTAAGAAGGAGCTGGACCGCCAGGGAGTCCTAACGCGCGGCGGAAACCGTTTTTCTACTCCGGGAATCCGCGGGATTCTTTCAAACCCTGTTTATGCGGCGGCTGACCATGAGAGCTGCCGCTACTTGGCGGAGGCGGGTGCGGATCTTCCCTTTGCAGGAAAAGATACGGACGCCGGGCTGCTGTGCTACCATAAACGAAGCGGTATTTCAGGAATTGAACGGAAATGTCCGCCATCGGAATGGGTGATTGCCCGTGGAAAACATCAAAGCGTTGTAAGTGGAAAGGAATGGGCCACCGCTCAAAAGCTCTTGCGACAGTTGGAAAACCAAAAATTTAAAAGTAACCATAATCGGTACGCGCTACTTTCCGGCCTTTTATTCTGTAAGATATGCGGTGAAAAAATGTATGCAAAATCCCGATCATCCCGAAACGACGGTAGTTTTGATTATATCTGCAAAAGCAAACTTCTTCCCGGAGCTGGGTGCGGTTGTCCAAATCTGAACGGAGTAACTGCAGACCTTCTTGTTACAAAGCGGTTTACCCCCAGTCCCCTTTTCCCGGAAATTGTCAAGAAACTGGACCGCCTCAAAAAAGAGCTGCAAAAAAGCGAAAAACCGCATTACGAAAAGGGTTCTTTCCATAACAACAACCAGGAGCTGGAGCGCTTGATTGCCCTGGCAGCGCTCCCGGAAGAAGAAGCTGCAAGGCTCCGCAGTAAGATTCAAGCCCTTCAGAAACAGAAACCCGAAGGAAGCATGCCTTTCCCAACAGAATCTGCAAAAATGCTGGAACCTGAGGAATGGCTTTCATCCCTCCCTTTTTCCGAACGCCGCAGACTGCTTGCCCTTCTCCTGGAACGTGTTGAATGGAATGGTACGGATTTATCTCTAATCTGCCATCACGGCGCAAAAGACTGTTTTCTTTCAAAAAACGTTTCCCTTTAAGAAACGGCGCATTTCCAACATTAATTGCAATTATTACCATGTTTTTCACTGGAGCCGTCTCAATTCCGTTTCAATCGGCGTTATCAGCTCTTTGGTTAATGGGTGTCATCGTGCTCGGCGTTGGGATGACACTGCTCGTTTCCCGTGTTTTATCGAAGACACTTTTAAAGGGTGTGCCGTCCTCCTTTGCGCTGGAATTGCCTCCCTACCGGTGCCCGCAGTTTGGGAAGGTGCTGGTCCGTTCTATCTTTGACCGAACTTTGTTCGTTCTGGGCAGAGCGGTCACGGTTGCTGCGCCGGCAGGGCTTATTATCTGGCTGCTTGCGAATATTCAGGCGGGCGACGCAAGCCTTCTTGCCCACTGCGCTGCCTTCTTCGACCCGTTCGGACGGCTGATCGGGCTGGACGGCGTTATTATAATGGCCTTTATCCTGGGATTTCCCGCAAACGAGATTGTGATTCCGCTCATTATCATGACCTACCTGGCAAACGGCAGTATGGTCGATATGTCGAACCTTGAAACGCTGCGCGAGCTGCTGGTTTCAAACGGATGGACCTGGGTGACCGCGCTGTGCACCATGCTTTTTTCATTGATGCACTTTCCCTGCGCCACTACCCTGCTGACCATCCGCAAAGAGACAAAGAGTCTGAAATGGACGGCGCTTTCCTTTGCCATTCCAACCGTCACGGGAATTATAATCTGCCTGATTGTGGCGAATACGGCACGGCTGCTCGGCTTTTAATTGACCAGTCAAAACAGCGGGCTGACTTTAAAAGTCAGCCCGCTGTTTTGCTTTCCCCATTTTGTGCCGCCATTCTTTGTATCATCTGCCCAAAAAAAGAGCCATAAATCTTACATTTTGACATTGACAATTTATTCACAACACGTTATAATAAAGTTGTGAATAAATTGTCAATGTTATTTATAGGGGGTACTTTATTTTGACTGTGACCATCTGCATCGGCAGTTCCTGCCACCTAAAGGGTTCCAGGGATATTATTAAAATTCTGGAACGTTTGGTTTCGCTCCACCACCTGGAGGACCGCGTTACCCTGCAGGGCTCTTTCTGCATGGGCGAATGTACCAAAAATGGTGTCTGCGTCAAAGTGGACGACGAATTCTGCACCGTTATTCCTGCTAACGTCGAAGAATTTTTTGAAAATCAGATTCTGAAGAAGGTGAATTCATGAGCGTCATCGGTTTAAAACGCGCCAACTGTAAAAACTGCTACAAATGTCTGCGGGTCTGCCCGGTCAAATCCATCACTTTTAAAGACGACCGTGCGGAAATCATGCCCCAGGAGTGTATTCTCTGCGGCCATTGCCTGGAAGCCTGCCCGCAGAACGCCAAAACGGTTCAGAGTGATATTGAAAAGGTACTCAAGTACATAGCGTCCGATGCAAAAATCATTGTATCTCTGGCGCCGTCCTTTATTGGTTCCTTTGTCTTTAAAAAGCCGGCCCAAATTGTTACCGCGCTGAAAAAGCTCGGCTTTGACGCTGTTGCCGAGACAGCGGAAGGGGCTTCTATGGTTACAGATGAATATTACCGTATTCTGACCGAAACCGATCAAAAAACGGCGATTACAACCTGCTGTCCCACCGTAAATAACCTCATTGAAAAATATTATCCCGAGCTGATTCCCTACATGCTGCCTTCCATCACCCCGATGATTGCACATGGACGGCTTCTCAAAAAGCGGTTCGGCGCAGCTACTAAGGTTGTTTTTATTGGCCCCTGTATTGCAAAAATTGAGGAAGCGGACGATGTGATGCACGCAAATGATGTTGACGCCGTCCTCACCTTTGACGAAGTTGCGAACTGGTTCGAAAAAGAAGGAATTCGCCCCGAAGAACTGGAAGAATCCCCATTTGAAGACGCAGAGCCGGGTATCAACCGGATGTACCCAATTACCGATGGTATTATTGCTTCCCTGAAAGAGCGGGGCGGCCTTGAAGGCCGGAAAGTGATGAGTATTGACGGTATTGACCGCTGCATCGACCTGTTCAAAGCGCTTAAGAATGGCGAGCTGGAGCCCTGTGTTATTGAAGCGAATGCCTGTAAAGGCGGCTGTATTTATGGTCCGGCGGTTCACGGAAACCGCACCAAACGGTTCCAGGCTGTTTTTGACATCCGGGAGTACACCGAAGAAAACGGCCGGGAGTTCCCGAAAATTGATGCCGGAGTTGAAATGCACAAGGCATTTATTGATAAAACAAAAACTGACGATATTCCGGACGAAGAGACCATCCGTTCCATTCTGGCAAGCATCGGCAAAGACACTCCTGAAAAAGAGCAAAACTGCGGCTTCTGCGGGTACCCCTCCTGCCGCGATAAGGCAATCGCTGTCTACCAGAAAAAAGCAAAACTTTACATGTGTCTGCCTTATATGAGCGAAATGGCCCAGTCTCTCTCCAATGTCATCCTGGCGGAAACGCCTAACATTATCATAGCGGTGGATACCGACATGGTGATTCAGGAGATGAACCTTGCGGCCGAGAAGGCGCTCAAGACCAAGCGCTATCTGGCTATCGGCCGGTATCTCTACGAATTTATTGACACCTCTTATTTTGAGCTGGTGGCACAAACCCATGAAAATATTACCGATAAGCGAGTGGAATACCCCCAGTACGACCTAGTGACTCTGCAGAACATCACCTATGTGCCGGATCAAAAGATTATTATCGGCATTTTTAACGACATCACCGAAGAGGTTGAGCAGCAGGATAAGATGTATAAACTACGGGTCGACACGGTGGATATGGCTCAGAAAGTCATTGACAACCAGATGCGGGTCGCGCAGCAGATTGCAAGCCTTTTGGGTGAAACGACCGCTGAAACAAAGGTGACCCTGACCAAATTAAAAGATATGATAGTCTACGATGACGATGAGGTGGGAAGCAGGCCTTGAACATTTATATCGATACATCATACAAAAGCTTAAATAAGTATACGGAAGAGCTCTGCGGCGACCGGGTGGAAATCATCCGGACCGATGAGTTTGTCATCTTGGTCCTGGCAGACGGATTAGGGAGCGGCGTCAAGGCGAACATCCTTTCCACCCTGACCTCCAAGATTATTGCGACAATGCTTTCAAACGGCGCGAAGATTGAGGACTGCGTCGATACCATTGCGAGTACCCTGCCAATCTGCAACGTGCGCCACCTTGCTTATTCAACTTTCAGCATCCTCCAGCTGTTTTACACGGGGGAGGCCTATTTAGTCGAGTTTGACAACCCAACCTGCGTTTTCCTGCGGGGCGGAAAAATTATGGAAATCCCCTTTGAAAACCGGACGGTCAGTTCCAAAAATATCCGGGAAGCGAGATTCCAGACTGCAATTGGCGATACTTTTGTCCTTTTCTCGGACGGCGTCATCCACGCCGGTGTTGGTGCAGTTCTAAACTTTGGTTTTCAATGGGAAAACGCGGCTGCCCATCTGCAGAGCGCGGTGGATAAAGAGAATACCGCCGCCCGCCTTGCCCTTTCTCTTTCACAGGTCTGTGAGAGCCTCTATGCCGGAAAGCCGGGTGACGACACCACTGTTGCGGTTGCGAAAGTCCTGCCGGAGCGGGTGGTTAACCTCTTTACAGGTCCGCCGAGTGACAAGGAAAAAGACACTTTTCTCCTCCATGACTTTATGGCGGAGCGGGGCAAAAGGGTTGTCTGCGGCGGCAGCAGTGCCCAGATTATCAGCAGGCTTCTAAACCGGCCGGTCAAGACCAGCATTGATTATACCGACCCGGAGCTGCCGCCGATTGGCTACATCGACGGGATGGATCTTGTTACTGAAGGGGTTTTAACCCTTTCAAAAACCAACGAAATCCTGAGTGAATTTTCCAAATACGGTGTAGACTATGAGCACATCAAAGCTCTTGACCGTGACAACGGCGCCTCCAAATTAGCAAAGCTTTTGATGGAGGAATGCACGCGCTTAAACCTGTTTGTCGGTAAAGCAATTAACGCTGCCCATCAGAACCCGAACCTGCCGGTGGACTTGAACATCCGCCAGCGGATTGTCAACCAATTGACTGACAATCTACGCGCTTTGGGCAAAACCGTAAATGTAAAGTATTATTGATGATAGAAAGATGGTAACATGGCTAAGATAACAAATTTCACCAGTGATGCAGTGCAGATTAAATACGATGTCCTGAAACGCGTTGCAGAATTAGCGTACGAAGGTACGCTGGAAGAAAATATTGACCAGATCCCTTTTGACCTGATTCCGGGAAACGTGGCAAAATTCCGTTGCTGTGTCTATAAGGAACGGGAAATTATCCGGGGGCGTGTGCGCCTGACCCAGGCGAAATCCGCCCAGCCGGGTGAAGAGATCCATGTTGTTAACGTCATCAAAGCAGCCTGTGAAGGCTGCCCCATCAACCGCTTCCGTGTAACGGAAAACTGCCAGCGCTGTATGGCGAAGCACTGCGTTGCGGCCTGCCCGTTTAACGCGATTACCATTTCCGGTAAGGGCGCTTATATTGATACTGACAAGTGCCGTGAATGCGGGCGGTGCGCCAAGGCCTGTCCTTACAATGCTATTGCGGACTTGGTCCGCCCCTGTAAACGAAGCTGCCCGGTCGACGCAATTACAATGGATCCCAAGAGCAAAATTGCAGAAATCCAGACTGATAAGTGCATTAACTGCGGTAACTGTGCCCGTTCCTGCCCATTTGGCGCAATTTCTGATATTTCCTATCTCGTAGACGTCATTAATCTCATAAAGGAAAACGAGCATGTCTACGCCATCTTCGCACCGGCTGTTGAAGGACAGTTCGGCCCCACCGTGACCATCCCAATGATCAAGGGCGCCATTAAAAAGCTGGGCTTTAAAGAAGCGTACGAAGTAGCCTTGGGTGCTGACGCTGTGGCAAAGCATGAGGGGGAAGAACTGCGCCATGCTTTTCTTGCCGGGCAGAAAATGACCACTTCCTGCTGCCCAGCATTTGTGGCAATGATTGAAAAGCACTTCCCAGACCTGGTATCTAAAATGTCCACCACCGTTTCTCCTATGGTGGCTACAGCGCGCTGGATCAAATCGGTTGACCGGCGGGCAAAGGTGGTCTTTATCGGCCCCTGTCTTGCCAAAAAGGCTGAAGGAATGACCCCAGGAAACGATGTAGATTACGTCCTCACCTTTGAGGAGCTTGCCGCAATGATTGAAAGCCGGGGCATTAGCTTTGAAGACGCCGATATTCCGAACACCGGCAGTATTTACGGACGGAAATTTGCCCAAAGCGGCGGTGTTTTTGATGCAGTTGCAGAGTCTTTACAGGAAGATGATGTGGAACTCTCTGTCGCCTGCGTAAAATGCAACGGGGCAGATGAATGCAAAAAAGCTCTTCTCCTTCTCAAAAACGGTAAGCTGACCGAGGACTTTATTGAAGGGATGGCCTGCGAAGGCGGTTGTATTGCCGGTCCGGCAGCAATTGCCCCAGCTAACCAGGTGCGCCAGGCAAGAGCCAAGCTGCTTCAGCTTGACGCAATTAACGACATTAACAGCGTTTTGGACGAGCACGATTTTTCAAAAATCAAGATGACCCGGTAATCTCCCGCGGCACTCATTTTTCAGAATCGAGGAACTCTATATGCAAAAAAACATCCTTCCGCGGGAAGTGATTATCCGACTACCCAAATACCTGCGTTACCTGCGTGAGCTTGCCCTGCATGATAAGACAAAAGTTTCTTCTGGTGAACTTGCCGAAAAACTTGGCATTACCGCCTCCCAGGTGCGGCGGGACCTGGGGCAGCTCGGCGTCAACGGGCATAACGGCTTCGGTTACCTCATCAGCGAAGCACACCGCAAAATTGCTGAGGAAGTGGGGCTGTACGACAGTCAGAAAGTCGCGATCATCGGGGCGGGTAATATCGGCCATGCGCTGACCAGCCATCGGATGTTCCGGGGGCGCGGCTTCGAGCTGATTGGAATTTACGACCGGGATCCGGAGCTGATTGGAACTGTCATCAACGGGCAGCAGATAAAGGATGTGGAAACTCTGCGGGACATCCCCGAACCAGAACGTCCTGGAATCATTGTTCTGGCAACCTCCAGTGAGAGCGCAGAGGAAACGGCGCGTTTTGCCGCTTCTCTGGGGATTCGTGCGATTCTCAATTTTTGCTATACCGACTTGGACCTCGATGATGTGCTAATTGAAAACATTCATATTGACGACAGCTTAATGATGCTTTCTTATCAACTAAACCATAAATAAAACGACGGAAGAAACCCCCAAAGCATGCAAAACGATTGCATACTTTGGGGGTTTGTGCTATAATTAATGGTGTTTTGTGCAAGGAGTAAACAAAGGAGTTTCAAAGAAAATGCAAAACCATAAAAATAAATACGATGTTGCAATTATTGGGGGTGGAATTGGCGGCATCATGGCCGCACACCGCCTGAGTGAAAAGAACCCTTCTCTGAACATTTGCATTCTGGAAAAGGGAAATGACATTCTCAAGCGCGTTTGCCCAATCATAACCAGGCAGGTTAAAACCTGCGTCAAATGCAAATCCTGCGCGATTATGGAAGGCATGGCGGGAGCGGGAGCTTTTTCAGACGGAAAGTACGTCATCTCCACCGAATACGGTGGATGGCTGACCGAGTTTATGCCGCCTGAAACGGTTATTGATTACATTGAGCAGGCCGATAAAATTCTGATGGCGCATGGCGCGACCACCGAGCGCTATATGCCGGACAACGAGCTCAAAAAGCTCTGCCTCCAGCACGATCTGCACATGAGCCAAGCGCAGCTCAAGCACCTGGGAACCGACGCGAATTTTGACACCATGCGCAAGCTGATCGACTTTTTACGGGACAAAGTTGATATCCTCACCAACACTGAGGTGACCGATGTAAATAAAAACACCCACACTGTCACCTATTCCAGCCAGACCGGCGAACAATCTATTGAGGCCGGGACAATTATTTTTGCCGTTGGCCGGGCCGGCAGCAGCTTTTTCTCAAAATGGTGTAAGAGAAACGAAATCCCGCTCACAAACAACCAGGTAGATATCGGCGTGCGAGTCGAACTGCCGGCCATGGTCTGGGAGGATTTCTCAAAGAAAATATACGAGCCGAAAATCTGGTACCGTTCGGAACGGTACGGTGACACCACCCGGATGTTCTGCTTCAACGAAGGCGGCCTGGTTGTGACCGAGAACACCTCCGGCGTTCTCACCGTCAACGGGCACGCTTATAAGGACAAGGCGCGCAAGACTGGAAACTCCAACTTTGCCCTTCTCTCCACCAGCCGGTTTACTGAACCTTTCCGGGAGCCGATTGAGTACGCCCGCCATGTTGCAAGCCTTGCAAACCTCATCAGCGGGGGCTCCGTACTGGTGCAGCGGCTGGGCGATCTGGAACACGGCAGACGGACCGATGAAAAACGGCTGGCGCAGTCCACCGTCCGCCCAACGCTGGACGCAGTAGCAGGAGACTTGAGCCTCTGCCTGCCCAAACGGCAGCTGGACAACATTGTGGAAACTCTTCACGCGCTGGACAAAATTGCCCCAGGCACCGCAAACTACGATACCCTTCTCTACGGGATTGAGTGTAAATATTATTCCGCACGGCCGGAAGCCGTGGATTTTGAACTGGCCGGAACCAAAGGCATTTACGCTGTCGGCGACGGCGCGGGCTTTACCCGTTCCCTGTCCCAGGCTGCGGCAAACGGCCTCTACGTTGCGGACCATATCGTAAACAAGTAAATAAAACTGTAAAGGAGTATCAGTATGGAACAGAAAATTAGAGTTGGCATTGTCGGCTACGGCAACCTCGGCAAAGGCGTGGAGCTCGCGCTGAAACAGAATCCGGATTTTGAGCTGGCGGCCATTTTTACCCGCAGAACTCCCGCGCCGGATTCCGGCCTGACCTCGATTGAAAAAATTCTTGACTACAAAGGTAAAATTGACCTGATGTTCATGTGCGGCGGTTCCGCGACCGATCTGCCGGTGCAGGTGCCGGAAATCGCGGCCCACTTCAACACCATTGACAGCTTTGACACCCACGCAAAAATCCCGGAATATTTTGAAAAGGTCAACGCAGTCGCTAAAAAAGCCGGTACCCTTTCCATGATTTCCTCCGGCTGGGATCCGGGCCTGTTTTCTTTAAACCGGGTTCTCTCCTCTGCTGTTCTGCCGGAAGGCCACACCTACACTTTTTGGGGAAAAGGGGTCAGCCAGGGCCATTCAGACGCAATCCGCCGGATTGAAGGGGTTGCGGATGCAAAACAGTACACTGTTCCCGTCCCTGCCGCTTTAGAAAGTGTCCGCAAAGGCGAAAACAAAGAGCTTACCACCCGCGAAAAACACCGCCGCGTCTGTTATGTCGTTGCAAAAGAAGGTGCCGATAAGGCACGAATTGAAAAAGAAATTGTCAACATGCCGAACTATTTTGCCGATTACGACACCGAGATCCACTTCATCTCCCAGGAAGAGCTTGACCGCGACCATGCGGGCCTTCCGCACGGCGGATTCGTCATCCGCAACGGTGTGAGCGCCAAGGGCACCAAGCAGAAGGTCGAGTTTGGCCTCGAGCTGGGGAGCAATCCGGAGTTCACCTCCAGCGTCTTAGTCTGCTGCGGGCGTGCTATCGCCCGGATGGCAAAAAACGGCGCAACCGGCGCGGTGACCATTCTGGACATCCCGGTCGGGATGCTATCCCCTCTCTCGGCTGAAGAGCTGCGGAGAGACTATCTGTAATATTACCGCAACGCAAAAAAGCACGGATGACATCATCCGTGCTTTTTGTTATCTTCTTTGTCCGTTAGTCAAACAGGTGGACGCCCATTTTTTCCGTCAGGATTTTCTGAACCTCAGAAACATCCAGATCGCGGGGGCGCACCCCCTGCTTTACACAGAGCGCGGCCGCCAAGCCTGCAGCCTGCCCCATATCCATCATGTTGCCCATCGACTTACCGGACGCCTGCCCCATCTGGGTTGCGGAAGCGCAGCGGCCCGCTACCAAAAGGCCATCCATTTTAACAGGGATCAGCGAACGGTAAGGCACGCCTACGCCCGTCTTCATGACATACTCCTTGGCATCCCGGTCAAGTGCCAGTCCGCCGGGATCAACCGCCCCGTATTTCCGGCTGATGATATCCGGGAACTCCGTACCTCTGGCCGCGTCGTCAAAGGTGAAGGTATACTCCCCTACAATTCTGCGGGTTTCACGCACACCGACCCCAGCGCCGGTACGGGCCAGCACGCAGTTCTCCATCCCCGGGATTTTATAATCGTGCGCCATTTTGACAAAGTCCGCGGCAACTTCAATGCCGGCCCGCTCGCTGATGTTAATCTGTGCCGGGTCGGACGCATCAATCACACCAATTCCACGCAGGCCGCCATTGTTGACTGAAACCAGCCCCGGTACAGTGGTTGGGTCAAAGGAATAAAAGACGGAAACCGCGTATTTTCCGGTCTTCTCCGCTTCATCCCAAATGTCCGCAAAGGTGCCGTTTTTCGACTCGCTGCAGGCCTTAAAAAAGCGTTCAGTATCCACATTCCCAACGGCAAAAACCAGCGAAACCGGCATAAAACGCCCGTCCAGCTCACTGCCCCTGACCATTTCAGCCCCGGAAAAATAAGCGATATCGCCGTCCCCGGTGCAGTCGACAAAAACATCGGCATAAAAAATCTCTTCGCCTGATTTATTATTTGAAATAACGGCGGTCACCTTGCCGTTTTCCACTTTGGCTCCGGTTACCGGGGTATGAAGCCGGTAATGGCACCCAACCGATTCCAGAAGCCGGTAAGCCGCAAGCTGAAGGTATTCCGGCTGGATGTGGGCGTTGTCACCGTTGAACCAGTCCGTCCTGCCTTTCAGATAGGAATCCGGCCCGCACTCATCCAGCTTCTTTAAAAGCATTTCGTGAACCCCCCCGCGGCTTTCACCGCGCAGGTACATCCGGTTGAGGGGCATCCAGAGAGCCTGGGCAGCTATGCCGCCAAAAGAAGCGCGCCCCTCTAAAAGCAGGGTTTTTGCCCCGTTCATGGCGGCCGAAACCGCGGCCCCTATGCCCGCCGGGCCGCCTCCGGCTACAATCACGTCATAATGAGCCCCGCTTTGGGAAATAAAAGGTTCAATGTCTGAGCGCTGAATCATCCTCGTTTCCTCCTGTTGTTCCATTGTGTGCTTTGTTTATTGGTTCGTTGGAACCTTCATAAGCCCAGTATAATATTTTTACAGGAGGATTGCAAGAAAAACTAGCCGCTATGTTTTAAACGGAACAGCCTGACAGGTTTTCCCTGTTGGCGGGCATACCTGACCGTATAGGCTGTCCCGGAGGATTTACCATCCCAGAAGGCAAACAGGATGTCGCACTCGTCTGCAATCAGCCGGTCGCGGACCAGGGACGCTTTCCTGCCGTACTGATTATAATCCGGCGGGTAAACCCGTAACGGAATCCCATGGCTGCGTGCGTATTCAGCCGCAAGTGTATCCACTCCTCTGGCGCCCCCTGAAATAATTTCACAAATATCCTCCGGAAGAAACTGCTCCAATTTGAGCCGTTCAATCCTACGGGAACCAATGACCGCGACTTTCAAAGTAACACCTCATATGAATAAAAACTCATCGAATTTGATCGACATATACACTTTAGCAGAAAAGTTACGCGTATCTTGTCGAAATTCCGGGATGTCATTATTGATTTTTCCTTTTATAGGGAGCTTCAACCATATATTCCACATTATTTTTGTGCAAAAAATCTTCTAAGGCTTCGTCCAGCAATCTTGACAAAGGAATCCGGGTGTCAATTGAGTAATTATAAACCGCCCGGTAAATTCCCTTGTCAACAGAAGTTGACAAGCGCTTTCTGTATTTCAAGTCGTCCATACCGTACCCTCCCTGCTACCATTGTACCCTTTGACACTAAAGGAAACAATTCCCATCAGTTTCATAATGTTGTGTAACTTCGTGCAGTTTAATCATACACAATTACGAATCGATAGGTGTAGACATTTACATACATAATCAGAAAAAAACGCATCCGAATATCGGATACGCTTTTTCACAATATATTTGGGAGAATATAGGAACTGCTCTATTCGTCTTTTTCCAGCAGCGCACGGTACTGTTCCAATGTTTCTCTCTGCTGTTTCGACACAACCGGGTATTCCGGCTCCAGCCGTTCCAGTTCTTCAAGCAGAATTTCCGAAAGGAGGAACCGGGCGTACCACTTTTTATCGGCCGGGACGATATACCAGGGAATTTCCTTGGTGGAAGTTCCCTCAAAGGCTTCCTGATAGGCCCGCTGGTAATCCTCCCAAAAGGCACGCTCTTTTATGTCGGCCGCGTCAAACTTCCAGTTTTTCTCGGGGTCGTCAATCCTCTTTAAAAGCCGTTCGGCCTGTTCCCCTTTGGAAATATGGAAAAAAATCTTGACCGGGACAATCCCGTTCTCCAGCAGGTACTGCTCCTTATCCCGGATCTGCCGGCAGCGCATCTTCCAAAACGCTTTATCCTCCATCCCATGCCCAGAAACCAGCCCATGAACCCGTACCACCAGAATATCCTCGTAATAGGAACGGTTGAATACACCAATTTTCCCTTTGGGCGGCAGCGCACGGTCAGTCCGCCACATATAATCGTGCTCCAGCTCGGTGGCATTGGGCGCTTTAAAGCTGGTCACCTCAATCCCCTGTGGATTGAGACCGGTTAAAACATGCTTGATCGCGCTGTCCTTGCCGGAAGTGTCCATCCCCTGCAGGATGAGAAGGAGGGCGCTTTTCCCTTCCGCATAGAGCTTATCCTGCAAAAGGGTCATCCGCGCTTTGTTTTCCTCAATCCTGGAAAGGGCGTTTTCCTTGGCAAGCTTAATGGTCGGGGCGGTTTCATAATCATCCAGCTCTTTCCCCGGACGGTACCGCAGTTCAGATAAATCCATGATTTACCACCTCTTTCCCCTTTATTATAACCACCGGGCCGCCGTCTTACAAGAAAATTTCAGCCCTTTTCCGCTTTTCTTGAAAAACGCCTCAAAGCAAGGTATAATAGAAACAGGTTAACATATTATTTTCATTGATTGTGAGGGGGATTCCCTTTGGATTTTGAACATTATTTTGCCGGGATAGAACCCGGAGGCCTTGTAGATCCATATGAAATCAAGCTGCTGGTTTGCTACCTGCTTTCAACCATTTCAGAGCCGCTCACCCCGGACCAGCTCAACTACGTTTTTCAAAGCGAAGGGCTTGTCAATTACTTTTCCTACACTTCGGCGCTCAAAGGGCTGCTGGAGTCTGGGCACATTGAGGAAATAAACCAAAACGGCGAGTTGAAATACAAAATCACGCCGCTTGGGCTGGACAGCGCACATAAGCTCCAATCCAGCCTGCCGCGTTCCCTCAAAGACAAGGTGGTGGCTGTGGCCCTCCAGCTTTTGACAAAGCTGGAACGGAAAAAGAATGTTGATATCACCCTCAAGCACGTTGAAGACGGCTACCTTGTCCAATGCCGGATTCAGGATGTGGGAAGCGACCTGATGCAGCTTACAATGTACGCAAATAACGAAACCCAGGCGGAGATTATGAAGCTCAACTTTGAAAAACAAATCGGTCTTCTTTACCGCACCATCCTTGCCGTAGGAATTGGAAACAAGAACGCTTTCGGTGAACTGCTGGACAGCTTTGAAACAAAATGACATTGCTGAAAAAGCGCGGCTGTTCCCTTACAAACGTACGCGGCAGTTTAAACCGCCAAGCGTTTAAAGTTCGTCGAGGGCTTTCCTGTTGATGGCTACGGAATTTTGATACTGCAAGTTTGAATTTACAGCAACGAAAACAGGGGCGGTTACCGTTTATCATGGTAACCGCCCCTGAAACATTTAAACAGTGTTATTCCGTTGCGCCATTCAGCTTGATTTTTTCTTTGGCTCCCGTTTCGCTGCCGAAAGGCTTTTAGCCGAAGAAGCCTTCAGATGCTTGGGTTTATCGCCCCGGATCATCTCAGGCTCTCCAGTCCCCTCCACACACTCAGCCGTAATAACAACCTTTTTCAAAGTTTCATCACTCGGCGCATCGAACATCAGCTTGGAGAGCACTCCTTCCATAATGCCGCGCAGGCCGCGCGCCCCGGTTTTACGCTCCAAAGTCTTCTTGGCAATTGCCACCAGCGCCTCATCCGTGAACTCCAGTTCAATGTCATCCATCGTAAAGAGGGACTGGTACTGCTTGATCATCGCGTTTTTAGGTTCTGTCAAGATCCGTACCAAGGCACTCTCGTCAAGCTCTGAGAGGGTGGTAATGACCGGCAGGCGGCCTACCAGTTCGGGAATCAACCCAAACCGCACCAGATCATGCGGGGTAACATGCTGCATCAAACGGGAAACTTCCTCTTCTGCCTTATCACGGATTTTCGCGCCGAAGCCGAGACCGGAAGTGCCCATTCGTTTCTGAATAATCTTCTCAACCCCGTCAAAAGCGCCGCCGCAGATAAAGAGGATGTTCTTGGTGTCAATCTGAATAAATTCCTGCTGCGGATGTTTCCGCCCACCCTGGGGAGGCACGTTGGATACGGTCCCCTCAACAATTTTAAGAAGGGCCTGCTGTACGCCCTCACCGCTGACGTCACGGGTAATCGAGGTGTTTTCACTCTTGCGTGCAATCTTATCAATTTCATCGATATAGATGATACCGCGTTCAGCGGCCTCCACATCGTAATCCGCTGCCTGAATCAGCCGCAGGAGGACGTTTTCAACGTCTTCGCCTACATAGCCAGCTTCCGTCAGGGTGGTGGCGTCCGCAATGGCAAAGGGAACGTTCAGAAGTTTTGCAAGGGTTTGGGCAAGCATTGTTTTGCCAACGCCGGTAGGTCCTAGCAGAAGAACGTTGCTTTTTTGGAGCTCAACGTCGTTATCCCCGCTGTAAAAAATTCTTTTATAATGGTTGTAAACCGAAACCGCAAGCGCTACCTTAGCCGCGTCCTGCCCAATGACGTACTCATCCAGGACCGCTTTAATTTCATGCGGCTTCAAAATCATGACGTCCTCCGGCCGGAACTGGGCGCTTACACCATTTGAAGGCGCCGCCTTTACCAAACCGTCGTCCACCAGCATCTGATAGCAGAGCGATACGCATTCGTCACAGATAAACGCACCATTTCCGTAGAGAAGACGGTTGACCTGAAACTCCGACTTTCCGCAGAAACTGCAGCGCGGCACTTTGGATTCTTCGAATCCTGCCATATTCATCATCCATTCCGCCGCTTCGCATCGGCACAAATTTTGTGAAAGTAAAAAAATCTTATCATGCGAAGCCAGAGAAATGATAAGATAAGTATACATGGGAACCGCGCATGTCCCACACGCCGGAAGCGTTTTTGGGGCAATTTGATTCAGACCGCGTTCAGCCAGCTCCACAGCGTACCACACCGTGCGGGATCAGCGGGAATTTCTTTACCAATAGTTCCCTGTTTACGAATACCTCCCCCGATGAATCGGGGGAGGTAAGCATTTTAATCAATTTACCGGGTGACAATAACCTTATCCACAAGACCGTATTCTTTTGCTTCTTCCGCGTACATAAAGTTATCGCGCTCCGTATCCCGCTGCACTTCCTCGTAGGTTTTCCCTGTATTCTGTGCAAGAATCCGGTTCATTTTTTCTTTGGTCCGCATTAAATGGTTCGTATGGATTTGTATATCAGTTGCCTGCCCGCTCAGGCCGCCGCCGATTAAGGGCTGATGAATCATAATCTCAGCGTTTGGAAGAGCAAAACGTTTTCCCTTAGCGCCGCTGGAAAGAAGAAACGCCCCCATGGAAGCCGCCATGCCGATGCAGATGGTGGAAACATCGCATTTGATATAATTCATGGTATCATAAATTGCCATACCGGCGGTAATGGAGCCACCGGGGCTGTTGATGTAAAGGCTGATATCCTTATCAGGATCCTGCCCTTCCAAATGGAGCAGCTGCGCAACAACCAAGCTGGCAGTCACATCGTTTATTTCTTCCGACAGCATGATAATTCTGTCGTTAAGGAGCCTGGAAAAAATATCGTACGACCGCTCCCCACGGTTGGTCTGTTCTACTACATATGGTACTAAGCTCATACTAACGCCTCCAAAATATCCGGACGCCTGCCGTTTTAATTACTCGGCGTCTTCAGCCTTGGTTTCAGTTTTCTTCGCTGTGGATTTTTTCGCAGCAGTTTTCTTTGCCGGAGCTTTCTTTCCTTCTCCGCCTTCTGCGGCCCCATCTTTTGCCTCCGCTTTTTTAGAAGCAGCTTTTTTCGGAGCGGCTTTTTTAGCGGCCGCTTTCTTTTCGGTGATGACTGCAGAATCCCGGATCAGGTCAATTGCTTTATTCATAGCGAGGTCTTTGACAATATCGTCAGATGGAATGATCTCTTTAATCTTATCAGCTTCCATATTGTACTGTTCAGCCATTTTCTTGTACTGCTCATTGATGTCGTCCTCAGACGGGACAATATTCTCAAGCTCTACAATTTTCTCAAGAGCTAGACGAATTTTGACCTGCTTCTCAGACTGGGCACGGAATGACTCTTTAAGCGCATCCACATCCATTCCGGTATACTGCAGGTAAAGATCAAGGTTCATTCCCTGGGACTGCAGACGGTAAGCAAACTCATTCACAGCCTCTTGGGTACGGTTTTCAAACATGACTTCCGGAATTTCCGCTTTCATGTTAGCAACAACCGCGTCAACCAGGTCGTTTTCAACCTGCTCGTCAGCAGCTTTTTGGTTCCGCTCTTCAGCCTTTGCCTTAATATCGGCTTTCAGCGCATCAAGAGTATCAAACTCGCTGACGTCTTTCGCAAATTCGTCATCAAGTTCAGGAAGCTCTTTCCCTTTAATTTCATGCAGCTTGATTTTGAAAACAGCCGGTTTGCCTTTGAGCTCTTCCGCATGGTAATTTTCCGGGAAAGTGACGTTTACATCAAATTCCTCGCCGGCATTGTGGCCGACCATCTGCTCCTCAAAGCCCGGAATAAACTGGCCGGAGCCAAGCTCCAGGCTGAAATCTTCAGCTTTGCCGCCGTCAAACGGAACACCGTCAAGAGAGCCGTCAAAGTCAAACACAACGGTGTCGCCCATTTCAGCGGATCTACCCTCAACCGTAATGGTACGAGCGTTTCTTTCCTGCATCCGGCCAAGCTCGGCGCTAACTTCTGCGTCATCCACAGGATTGACGGTTTTCGTAACTTTTATTCCTTTATAATCGGAAACTTCAACTTCTGGCTTAACAATACAAACAGCCTTAAAGGTGTAGCCGTCTTCTTTGTTGACTGCAGTAATTTCAACTTCCGGGCGGTCTACCAGTTCGAGCTCCGCCTCTTTGACGGCCTCTTCCAACGCCGCCGGATAAGAGTTATTGATGGCGTCTTCATAAAACACTTCAACGCCGTACATTTTCTCAATCAGCTTACGGGGCGCTTTTCCCTTGCGGAAACCCGGAACCTGAATTTTATTTTTATTCTGTAAGTAAGCCTTCTGAAGAGCCTCTTCAAAGCCAGCAGCGTCAACCTTAATTTCCAGTTCAAATTTGTTGGTTTCAACGGAATTTTTTGCAACTAACATGTTGTATCCTCCTGAAATTTATACTTTGCTAACTTTGTTATTATACCACAAAGTTTTTTCGGTGGCTAGGGTTATTTGTATGTTTTCACTTATTGTTAATTTCCGCCACCTTTACCGGGAGAAATTTGGTGAAATCACAAGAAATCAGGCGGTAAAACACCCCATCATAGCTACCCGTAGCGGCATATTGATGGGCAGGGCCATGCAGATGACCGTAATAAACCTCTTTCACGCCGTACCGGTGGATGACCTCTAAAATCTCCTTACAATCCGCTTTAAGTGAAACAGGCGGATAGTGCAGGAACACAATCGGCTTTTTGCCATCCTTTACAGCCAGCTCCAGTGAACGTTCCAGCCTGCCGGCTTCCCTCAGGATGATTTTCAGGTTCTGCGGTTCACCCGGTTCGTTAATCCAGCCCCTTGTCCCGCAAATTCCAAACTCCCCGAAAGGGTAATAATTATTAAATAAAATTTTGATGGAATCAAAACCGTTTTCCACCAGAAAATTTTCCACCTTGGTTTTGGTTGAAAACCAGAGATCGTGGTTTCCCTTGAGGATAATTTTCGTGCCGTTCCGGCGGTGGAGAAACTCAAAATCCGGTTTTACTTCCTCAAAATTCATCCCCCAGGATATATCGCCCGCGATAACAACGGTATCTTCCGGTGCGACCGTTTTCTGCCAGTTCATTTCTAATTTTTGCACATAATCTTTCCAGCCGCTAAAGATATCCATTGGCTTGTCCACACCAAAAGAAAGATGCGGATCCGCAATTACATATAAATTCACCGCACTCCTCCTTTTGCCATTCAAAAGCTGACATAAACCCCCGTGCATGCGGAAATAATAGTACCGGAACACGTCAGTATTCCAACAAATTGAAGGAGGAACGTCTCATGTCCGATTACGGTAAGAATAAAAAACCAATTAACCATGTAAAATGCGATGTAGAAAACTGTATCCACAATAACCATGAGTGCTGCTGTACCGCAAAGGAGATTAAAGTTGGTCCGCAGGCTGCTTCCTGCTGCTCCGACACTATCTGCCAGAGCTTTGAAAAGCAGCGGTAACAAACCTCCCCGCGCTTGTTTTCCGTTACGGCATACAAGCGATTCACCACACAGATTTTGTGTGGTGAATACATACGCATTATAAGCTCAGCAGTTCCCTTACTACCTGCGGCATTTCCCCGGTGGCAACGCTCCGGGTAAAACGAACCTCTTTGCCGTCAAGCCCGCTGATTTCCTGCGGTACCGGCATCCCGGTAAGGATGTTGAGGAGGCTTACGTCGTCAAAATCGTCAGACGGATTCGTCTCAGGTGAAACCGCCTGGATGACGGTATCGGTAAACTTATAGGGGCTGGCCGTCGACGCGATGATGGTTTTCGTCGTATCGCCAGTTGCTTTTTTGTAATCTTCATAAACCTTGACGCCAACTGCCGTATGCGGATCGCAGACATAGGAATACTGCTCAAAAACCGTGCGGATGGTTTGAAGCGTCTCTTCTTCATCACAGAAACCGGCGCTGAACTCGGCCTGGATTTTTGCTTTAACCTCATCGGAAACAGTGAATTTCCCAGATTCCTTCAAATCGGCGTACCACTGTTTAAGCTGGGCGTCATCACAGCCGCAGAGAAGGTAAAGAAGCCGCTCGAGGTTACTGGAAATCAGGATATCCATTGATGGGGATGACGTTGTGTAAAACGCGCGGTTTTTATCATAAACCCCGGTGTTGATAAAATCAGTCAGGATATTATTTTTATTCGAAGCGCAAATCAATTTCCCAACCGGCAAGCCCATATGCTTGGCATAATAGGCGGCGAGAATATTGCCGAAATTCCCGGTCGGGACGACAATATTGACCTTTTCCCCGAGTTCGATATCTCCGTTTGCCAAAAGGTCACAGTAAGATGAAATATAGTAAACAATCTGCGGAACCAAGCGCCCCCAGTTAATTGAGTTTGCACTTGAGAACATCATCCCCCGGCTCATAAGCTGCTCGCCGATCTTCGGATCGGTAAAAATCGCCTTGACCGCCGTCTGGGCGTCGTCAAAGTTCCCTTTGATGGCGCAGACCCCCACATTTTCACCCTCCTGGGTGGTCATCTGGAGCTTCTGCATGGGACTGACCCCGTTTTCTGGGTAGAATACCAGGATTTTCGTACCCGGCACGTCCTTAAAGCCTTCCAGCGCTGCCTTTCCGGTATCACCGGAGGTGGCAACCAGTATGACAACCTCTTTATCCGCAATCGTCTTTTTTACAGAAACGGTCAAAAGATAAGGCAGTAGCTGAAGCGCCATATCCTTAAAGGCACAGGTCGGCCCGTGCCAGAGTTCAAGCAGGTAGGTCCCCTCTCCCAACCTGGCGAGTTCAGCGATTTTATCACTGTCAAATTTCTCAGCAGTATAGGCGCTGCGAACACAGTAGCCCAGTTCCTCCATTGTAAAATCGGTCAGGAATTTAGAGAGGATAATCTCGGCCCGCTGGACATAAGACTCCTCAATCAGCTCCCCAATTTCCTCAAGGGACATCTGGGGGATTTCTTCCGGAACAAACAGGCCGCCGTCAGCGGAAATCCCTCGGGCAATTGCCTGGGCTGAGGAAACAACTTCCGCGCTGTTGCGTGTACTTTTATAATTCATAGAATAAACGCTCCTATCTCACTGGATTAATCGTACCTATTTTACCACAGATCGGCGGGTTGATACAACCGTTTTTTGCCATTAAAAAACAATTCCCATCCCGTCTGCGGTAAAGGCGTTTTTAATCAAACGAATTTCTTTTAAGCTACCGTCCCAGATCACTTCAACCACATCAAAACGCGGCTGGAGCGGCATTCCGTATTCCGCCAGAAAGGCGAGTGCCGTCTGAACAATCTTTTTTTGTTTAGCGGGGGTAACCGCCGTAACAGGCGCCATCAAAGAGCCCGGCTTCCGGGTTTTGACTTCGGCAAAAACCAGGTAATCCCTATTTTTCACGATCAGGTCGATTTCACCATAAGGCGAATGATAATTCCGGGCGACTATCTCATAACCCTGTTGCTCAAAATACCTGGCGGCAGCCTGTTCACCCGCAGCTCCCACAGCATGGGCGTTGGGAAGATTTCCCCCGGCAAGGTTTTTCAAAAACGTCCTGCGGTGGACAGGGCTGACGCCGTGCTCCATAATGGCTTCGTAATGCTCCTTGGTTCCGTACCCCTTGTGCTTGTCGAACCGGTATTCCGGGTACTGCGCCGCTATCTGCTTCATATACCGGTCCCGGGAGACTTTCGCAAGGATGGAAGCCGCCGCAATACATGCGGAGGTTCCATCACCTTTCACTATACAGCTACAGGGCTGACGGAGGGTCGCCGGACGGCGGTTTCCGTCGACCAAGACATACTCCGGCTCTATGGAAAGACCATCCACCGCCCGCTGCATAGCAAGGAAGGTGGCGTTTAAAATATTTATCCGGTCAATTTCTTCAGCCGTCGCTGCCGCTACACAGTAGCTGACCGCTTGTTCGACAATCAGGTCATAAAGAGCTTCCCTTTTTTTCTCTGAAAGTTTTTTGCTGTCATTGAGCCCCGGCAAATCCGCACCAGGTGGGAGGATAACCGCAGCGGCGTATACATCGCCCGCCAAAGGGCCGCGGCCCGCTTCATCCACCCCGCAGAGAAGCTTTACGTTCAGGCTGCGGTCGTACGCAAACAAATCCATCCGCCTACTCCTTTGCAGGCGGCTTTTCCAGGGTGATCCGCCCCAGCTTCCCCGCGCGGAACTCGTCCAGCACGGTAATTGCCGCCCGTTCCGTGTTGACTTCACCGCCCGATATGAGCATCCCCCGCTTTTTTCCCACGGCGCAGAGCAGTTCATATCCGTCGATTTCCGCGGGAACTTCTACCTTATACCGCTCCGCGAGGGATCCCGGATACTCCAAAGCCAGCAGCTGCAGCAGCCGCATTGCCAGCAGCTCAATGTCAACCACATCATCCTTGACAGCGCCCGTGAAAGCAAGGTGTTCGCCCACTGTCTTATCCTCAAACTTCGGCCAGAGGACGCCCGGCATGTCCATCAGTTCCATATCACCGCCAAACGAAATCCATTGCTTGGTCCGGGTGACGCCAGGGCGGTCTTCCACCCTGGCGTACTTCCCCCCGGCGATTTTGTTGATAAAAGATGACTTCCCCACGTTGGGAATTCCAACAATCATAAGCCGGACCGGCCGACCGACCATTCCTTTGGCTTCCCGCCGTTTCAGCAGCTCTGAGAGAACCTCCCTGACAAGCGGCGGAAAACTTTTAAGCCCACGGCCGCTGGTACTGTCAGTCGCGAGCGCGGGAATACCACGGTTTTTGAAATAGGAACACCAGCTCTGGGTCACCCGTTCGTCGGCAACATCGCATTTGTTGAGCAGAATAATCCGCGGCTTTGTTTCAATCCATTTATCCAACTCCGGGTTCCGGCTGCTGACCGGGATTCTGGCGTCAACAAGCTCGACGACCAAATCCACAAGCCTTAGGTTTTGCTGGATCAGCCGCCTCGTCTTGGCCATATGGCCGGGAAACCACTGAATGGATGGCGCTTCTATCATCTTTTAAACTTCCTCCGTCTTTCAGGATAGCATTCCAATTTTATCAAAGGGGAAGATGCGGAAAACAGCTTTCCCTAAAATATATCGGGTATCAATCATCCCGATCATTTCACTCCGGCTGTCGGTCGAATTCTGGCGGTTATCGCCGAGTACAAAAACCTTGCCCTCCGGCACAGTCACCGGGAAAGTAATTCCCTCGCTCACTGTAGTGGGGGTTGAAATATACGGCTCCTCCAGAATCACACCGTCCACGCTGACCTCCCCGGTTTCAAAATTAATATCCACTGTCTGGTTTTCCAGCGCAATAATCCGCTTGATTATCGGCTCATTAAACTCATTGGGCTGGTTGATTACCACAATGTCCCCCTGTGCGGGGGTATAAAAAAGTGAAGTAATGACGACACGATCCTCATTGTGCAGGGTGTTTTCCATCGAACGGCCTGAAATCCCAACGATGCGAAAAATAAAAACGAAAATGAAAATCAGGGTCGTGACAGAAATAGCAATAGACTCGACCCATTCCCAAATATCACGTTTCAGGTTATACCCCTGTCCGCCCGTCCCTGCGCCGGAAGCCAATTTTTCATCCATACAATCACCGTCCGCTGTCTTTTAAAAACCGGCTGTCAACCGCCGCTCTCTTTTCATATATATTAGTATTTTACCCTATTCCATGCATGGTTGCAAGAAGAGCCCGGAAAATTTGTATAATAAAAAGGGCGCCGTCCAGCGCCCTTTTTTTATCTGATTTTTTCTTTGACTTTTGCAGCCTTACCAACGCGGTCACGCAGATAGTAAAGTTTTGCACGGCGCACACGACCGCTTCTGATAAGTTCAACCTTCTCAACATGAGGGGAATGAACCGGGAACACCCTCTCGATTCCCACGCCATGGGCAACACGGCGAACTGTAAAAGTCTCATTGATGCCAGCGTGTTTTTTGGCGATAATAGTGCCTTCAAACATCTGGATTCTCTCTTTTTCGCCCTCTTTGATTTTAACCGAAACCCGTACGGTATCACCGATATTCAGTTCCGGAACCTCAGTTTTCATACTGGGCTGGCTGATTAATTTTAATGCGTCCATTTTCTTCCTCCTGATTTTCAGACATTCATGCCCCAAAACGCAACCGTACGCCGCGTGCTGGCAGAGGACTATCCGCTTTAATGACTCGAAATGTATCTACTTATCGGGCATTAACCCCCATCATTCTGCCGGACAGAATAACGGATAATAAAATGCTAATATATGATACCACAATAAAAGACAGAATGCAAGCTTTTTTATAAAAGAAAGGCAAACTCTTTTTCTGCATATTATCATAAAACCATTTCAGGGGTTACGTCTCTGGAAGACACAGCTCTGCCATTCAACCGGCCCCCGCCCATTCTTTAAGAAAAAACTGTTGAAAATCCGCACAGTTAGCCGTATAAAAAGCCAATGCAAGTATGCCGGCCTAACGGCAGGAGCCATCCTGCTTAAAGCTATAAGCTTAATTCTCCTTTTTCGGCCATTGACTGGGCAGCGAGCAGAACGCCGGTTTTTCCGGTCTGATAGGTAAGCCCCCCCTGCAGCCAAACAGCATAAGGTTCTTTAAGGGGGGCGTCAGCGGAAAGCTCAATAGAAGCACCGCCGGTAAAAGCACCCGCCGCCATAATAACCTTACTGTCATATCCTGGCATATCCCATGGCTCCGGCGATACAAAAGCGTCGACCGGAGATCCGCTCTGAATCCCCTGGCAGAAAGCGACCAGCTTTTGAGCATCGCCCAAGCGGAGGGCTGCAATAATATCAGTCCGCGGCTCGTTATAGCGCGGATAAACAGAAAAGCCGAGCAATTCAAACAGGCAGGTGGCAAAAACAGATGTTTTCACCGCACCCGCAACCACTCCCGGCGCCCAGAAAAGCCCCATATACATTGAGCGGCTCTGATTCAGGGTACAGCCGACTTCTTTTCCCATCCCGACACAGGTCAGACGGTAAGAGCACTGTTCTACCAAATCCTTCCGTCCCGCTATGTAGCCGCCGGTCTGGGCGATTCCTCCGCCCGGATTTTTAATGAGAGAACCTATAATAAGGTCCGCACCAACCTGGGTTGGCTCCAGCTTTTCAACAAATTCTCCATAGCAGTTATCCACCATGATAACCGCAGCCGGATTGACCTGCCGAACTGTTTCCACTAGTCTTTTTATGACATCAACGGAAAAGGAAGGACGAAGCGAGTAACCCCGGGAACGCTGCAGGTAAACAACTTTTGCCCCTCTGACCGCCTCGGGAACAGCGTCAAAATCAATCTCCCCGGCCGCCGTCAGCTCGACTTCTTGATACTTTACGCCGAAATCGCGGAGGGAACCGTTTCCCTCACCCCGCAGGCCGATAACCTCTTCCATAGTGTCGTAGGGCTTCCCAGTGACCGACACCATAGTATCCCCTGTCCGGAGCACGCCGAAGAGGGCAACTGAAAGGGCGTGGGTTCCCGAGACAAAGTTGTGGCGCACCAAGGCGTCCTCCGCGCCAAATACCTGGGCATAGACAGCATCCAGAACGTCACGGCCCAAATCCCCGTAGCCGTAGCCGGTGCTACCGTTGAAATGGATTTCGCTGACCCGGTTGTCCAGAAACGCCCTGAGAACCTTTTCCTCATTATAGGCACGTACTTCTTCCGCCCTCTCAAAAGGTTCTTTGCAAAGCGTTTCCGCCTTCTCCGCAAGAACCTTCAGCCGGGTGTCTATCTGAAAAAATTCTGACATTTTATTTTCTCCTATTCGTCTTTTCCACCCGCAAAATCCCTGACCAACAATTTTACCAGCTCAGCCATATGGAGCAGGTCGCTTTCCTTCACCACACAAACAGGCGAATGGATATACCGGCAGGGTGCAGAGACCGCCAGCGTACGCACGCCTCCGCGGGAAACATGGATTGCGCCCGCGTCGTTTCCGCCTGCAATCATCGTCTTGGTCTGGCACGGGATCCCGTTTTCTTTTGCAAGTGAAAAAGCTTTTTGGTACAGCCCGTTATCGTAGGAGGTGGAGCGGTCCATAAAAGAAACCACCGGGCCGTTGCCCAATTTACAGACCTGCTTCTCACCGCTTACATCCGGCAAATCCGCAGCGGTTGTCGCTTCCAGCACAATTGCAATTTCAGGGTCGACCGTATAGCTGGCCGTCCGGGCGCCGCGCAGCCCGACTTCCTCCTGAACGACGAAGGTAAAAACAGTGTCATATTCCAACTCGCTCCGGATCAGTTCAATCATCATTGCACAGCCAATCCGGTCGTCCAGCGCCTTTCCGCGGATCAAACCGCTTCCAAAAGGCTGATACAAGGGCTGAAACGAAACGCGGTCGCCCAGCGCAACATGGCTCAAAGCATCTTCCTTATCTTTCGCACCGATGTCAATATAGAGACTGTCCATCGGCACAGCGGTCTCCCGCTCATCGGCCGACTGCATGTGCACTGCCTTGGTGCCGATTACGCCGGTGAGCTTTCCAGGGCCGACCAGCACCGAACGCCCCAGAACCACCCGGGCGTCAACTCCACCAACCGCTGAAAAAAGCAGCAGGCCCGCCTCGTTGACACCGGTGACAATAAAACCGACTTCATCCATGTGGGAGGAAACCAGCAGCTTTTTTATTGCTCGTTTTTTCCCCTGTTTTGCAGCAATGATGCTTCCAAGCGAATCAATCCGCCAGTCACAAAAGCCGTCAATCCTGCTGATGATATAGTCCCGCACTGCACCCTCGTTTCCAGAAACACCGGAAAGCAGGCAGAGCTCTTCCAAAATTTTAAGCATTCTTCCCACCTGCCTTTTTCACAAATTCCGCCATCAAACGGGCAGTAGACTCCACATCCGCCGGGTCAATGGTTTCAATGGGTGTATGCATGTACCTCAGCGGGATGGAAAGCAGCCCGCATTTTACTCCGCCGCGGGACACTGTAATGCTGTCTGCGTTGGTGGAGGTCAGGCCGCCCATTACCTCCAGCTGGTAAGGGATTTCCTTTTCTTGAGCAAGGGCTGTCAAAGCATCGCTCACGCCTTTATCTAGGGTTGGCGAGATCCCGATCATTGTTCCCCCGCCCAGCTTGCCGCATTTATGCTCCGGCGCGTCCGGCGTATGAGCAAAGCTCACGTCGACCGTTACGGCCAAATCCGGTTCCACGGTGTAAGAGGCGGTTTTCGCCCCCAGGCAGCCCAGTTCCTCCTGGCAGGTAAAAGTAGCTGCCAGCCCACAGGAAAGCGGCTCATTTTTTAACAGTTCCAGGGCGCGCAAAACCGCCGCCACCCCTGCCCGGTCATCCAACGCTTTGGAACAGACCCGCCCGCCGAGGAGTTTGTGAAAACCGGATTTGAAAATGATCCTGTCGCCAAGCTTTACCCTTTTTCTTAGTTCCTCAGAGGTATAGCCGGTGTCAATCCACAGGTCGTCGACCTTCGGCACCTTCTTTTCTTCCTCGGCACTCAGCAGATGGGGCGGTTTGGATGCAATTACCCCTTCCACCGGCTCTTCAGCGAGGATGACTACCTCCTGCGCAATCAACAGACGGCGATCCACGCCGCCCACTGCCCCAGCCTTTAAAAAGCCGTTGTCACCCAGCCAGGTGACAATGAGACCAATTTCATCCAGATGCGCGTCAAGCAGTACCAACGGGCTGCCCCGTTTTATGACTGCGGTGACGCTGCCCATCGGATCAACCGCGACACTTTCTGCATATTGTTTCAATTCAGCACATGCAACCTCTGCGGCGGCACTTTCCTGCCCCGCCACCCCCCGGCTTTGAGCCAGGCGCTCCAACAGTTCTATTGTTTCCATTTGCTTTTCTCCGTTATTTATTAAAGTGCGTTTACAAGGTTTTTATAGTGGATTCCCCGCGCCTCAAAATTCGGGTACATGTCAAAACTCGCGCAGGCGGGCGACAGGGTGACAATGTCCCCCTCTTTTGCAATTTTACGGGCCGTTTCCACCGCCGCCTCCATAGAGGGAACCTCTATAATTTCAAGTTCGTTCGGGTCGTAGCCCTCACAGCCTGTAACAGCCGTCTTGATTTTCAGGGCGGTCACCCCCATCAGGATCAACACCTTCGCCCGCTCAATCAAGACCGGAGCAAGAGGCTCAAAGGGGATTTTTTTGTCATACCCGCCTGCGAGGACAATTAGCTTCTGGTCAAAGGAATTGAGCCCGGCAATTGTCCGGGTAGGACTGGTGGCAATTGAATCGTTGTAATACTTTACACCGTCGAGCATCCGCACAAATTCAATTCGATGCTCTACCCCGCCGAAAGTTTCGGCAACCTTTACAACAGTCTCCAATGAAACCTCGCCCGCAGTCGCGCTGATGGCGGCAAGGTAATTTTCAACGTTGTGGATTCCCGGCAGACGGATTTGATCCTTGTGCATCACACGGGTAATTTCGCCGTTGCTCACCAGGTTGACGGTACCATCCTCTGCAAGAAAGGCGCCGTTTTGCGGAATAACTTTCCGGGAAAACCAGCTCAAAGAGCCACGGACCAGCTTTTCCATGCCGTGCGTAATGTCATTGTCGGCATTGAGCACCGTCTTGGAAAAGGCATTTTGATGAAGAATCAGGTTCTTTTTGGCGTCGATGTATTCCTCCATGTCCTTGTGGACATCCAAGTGATTGGGTGCCACGTTGGTGATTACCGCCACGTCGGGCGATTTACGCATCGAGATGAGCTGAAAGCTTGAAAGTTCCACCACCGCCGCATCGTTTTCACTGATTTCTTCGATCCGTGGAAGGAGCGCTTTTCCAATGTTTCCGCCAAGCCAGACCTTTTTCCCTTCCGCTCCCAGCAACTCGCTGATAAGGGTTGTCGTAGTTGTCTTTCCGTCCGACCCGGTGACCGCATATATTTTGCAGGGACAGAGGTCGAAGAATACCTCCATCTCAGAAGTGACTACCTTTTGAAGCTCTCTCGCCTTGGCAAGAGCTGGGGAATAGTAATACATTCCCGGCGTGCGGAAGATGACGTCCCCTTCAAAAATCCCGTCAAGGTAACCCTTTCCCAGACAGAATTTCACTCCAAGCTTTTCAAGCTCACCGTAGGTATCCCCAAGCGCGCAGGCGTCCCGCTTGTCACACAAGGTTACGTCTATCCCTTTCTGGCGGAAAAGGCCAATCAGCTCCCTGTGGCTGACTCCCGCGCCGATGAATACCACCTTTTTGGTTTTCATCTCCGCAAAAAAGTGCTCTGTTTTTGTCATGGTGAAACGCCCCCAAATATATAGTTTAAGCCAAATAAAACGATAAAACGGACCAGGCTGTCTCCGCCTGCAAGCAGAAGTCCGGAAGCCCTTACCGGATTTTCCAAAATCCAGCGCCTACTTTAGTCTATGAAACTTATAATAACGTTAAACACCTTTACAGGTACCGGTTCAAATTTTATCACAGAATTTTCGGCAGTTCAAGCCGCCCTGCCGCCAAAGCGCAGCGGCTGCCCTGAAAGCTTTCCCTGCGGACAAACTCTTTATCGATCGCTGCGAGCACCTCCCGCTTCCGCAGAGTCCAAAGCGGGGCGATCACCCGGTCTTTCGGCCCGTCGCCTGTAATCCGTTCTACCACAGTTTCGGGAGCGAACCGTTCCAGCTGGTCGCAGACCAGCGCGGCGTATTCCTCTAACCCAGGCAGCTGATAAGGAAATTTCCCATATTCTTCCGCAAGTTTTGTCCCCTTTATAATGTGCAGCATATGAATTTTTATCCCCCAGGGAGAAAGCGCCGCCACCTGCTCCGCTGTTTCAACCATCATCTCCCAGGTTTCGCCGGGCAGCCCGTTGATCAGATGGACACAGGCGCGGATTCCCCGCTCCCCCAGCGCGGAATACCCTTTCAGGAATTCCGCAAAGCTGTGGCAGCGGTTGATTCGTTCCGCCGTTTGGTCATGGACAGTTTGCAGTCCAAGCTCCACCGTTAAAAAGGTGCGGCGGTTCAGTGCATCCAGCAGGTTCAGCACATCATCCGGCAGAAGGTCAGCACGGGTGGCAACACATAGCCCCTTTACACCGTCAAGCGAAAGGGCTTCCTCAAACAGGGAGCGCAGACGCGAAACAGGCGCATAAGTATTGCTATGCGCCTGAAAATATGCCAAATATTGAGCGGACGGCCATTTGCGGGACAGGGTTCTCTTCCCGTCTTCAAACTGCTCCGCGAGCGTACCGCCTTTTCCGGCAAACTCCCCAGCACCCCTGCTGCCGCAGTAGGTACAGCCGCCGGTTCCTTTGCTCCCATCGAGATTCGGACAGGTAAAGCCGGCATCCAGGGGGACTTTAACCACCTTGTGCCCGAAAAGCCTTTTCATTTCGTAATCGAAGGTATGGTAGCGCTTATTGTCGTACGAAAAACAAAACGGATTTTTTTCCATCACAGCGTACTTCTCAAGAATTCCGCCGTCCGCGGATATTTGGGGTGGTTAAAAATTTCATCCGGCGTTCCCGCTTCCAAAATCTTTCCACCGTCCATGAAAATAACTTTATTTGCAGCCTCTCGCGCAAAGGCCATTTCATGGGTCACCACAATCATGGTCATATGCTCCTCCGCGAGCTTTTTCATAACGGAGAGGACCTCCCCGGTCAGCTCGGGGTCGAGAGCGGAGGTAAATAAGAAAAAAAGCATGATATCGGGGTTGAGCATCAGGGCGCGGGCAATTGCCACCCGCTGCTTCTGCCCGCCGGAAAGCTGAGACGGGTAAGCGTCAATCTTATCCAGCAAGCCGACCTTTTGCAGCATTTCCTCACACTGGGCAGAAAGCTCCTTTTTATCCGCTTTCTGTGTCAGGCGAACCGGCATTTCGAGGTTTGTCCGCACGCTGAGGTGCGGGAAAAGGTTGAACTGCTGGAAGACCATCCCCATTTTTGAGGTGATCTGCTTTATTTCCTTTTTAGCAGGGTATTTTCCATCCTTAACAAGGTACCGGTCCTCAATGGCAATACTCCCGCCCCCGACCGTTTCCAGGTTAATCAGGCAGCGGAGCATGGTGCTTTTTCCCGAGCCGGATGAACCGATCACCGCAACAACGTCGCCCTTTTCCACCGTGAAAGAAACGTCTTTCAAAACTTCAAGTTTTCCAAAAGACTTCTGCAGCCCGCTGATTTCTATAAAAGCCATTCCGCTACATCTCCCGTTCAAAATTGAATTTTTTCTCAATGTATTTGAACAGCAGGGTCAAGACTGTGTTCATAACGAGATAAATAACCGCGGCTACAAAAAACGGCACAATGGTAACGTCACGGTTGACCGCGGTTTTGGCGGCATGCAGAATTTCCGGGACCGAAACGGCATAAAGAAGGGAGGTGTCTTTCACCAGCGTAACCGATTCATTCGAGAGCGCCGGCAGCGCCACCCGGAGCATCTGGGGAATAATGACCCGGAAAAAGGTCTGCGGATGGGAAAGCCCCAACACCTGCGCCGCTTCGTACTGGCCTTTGTCGATAGCAAGGAGGCCGCCGCGGAAAATTTCGGCAAAATAGGCCGCATAGTTTAAAACAAAGCCCACGCAGGCAGCGGTAAAACGGTCGAAAACCAGGTACTGGCCAATTCCCGGGATCAGCGGCAGGCCGAAATAGATAAAGAGCAACTGTAAAAGAAGCGGCGTTCCCCGGATAATATAAATAAACCCGCGCGCCAGCCAGGCCAGGGGTCTAAACCGGCACCGCGCCAGCATGGTGATCCCGAACCCAAACGGCAGCGAGAGAACAATGACTATGGCAAACAACGCCGTGGTGACAAGCGCCCCCTGAAGCATGGGCCCTAAAATTTGCAGGATGTAATCCATCCAAAACAACCTCCTATATTAGTAAATGAACTGTAAAAACAGTCTGCAAAGCTTTTTGGAAACGCCGTTTCGAACGGCCATAAAAGTGCAATA
Source organism: Oscillospiraceae bacterium (assembly GCA_902766785.1). GTDB lineage: Bacteria > Bacillota > Clostridia > Oscillospirales > Ruminococcaceae > Metaruminococcus_A. The sequence goes on from CACXEO010000048.1 coordinate 32,583, forward strand.
CATTTCTCATGAATTACAGCAATCAATATTCCAAACAGCTTTGCTGCACCAGCTCTAAAAAATACGGCCTGGAACCGCTCCAACAATTTTCAGGTGAAATAAAGATAATAATGTGTTTTCAAATTACCGTTTTACCGTACGAAAGAAAAACCACAATATTTTTGGGCGCCGCTACAACGCCGCCCATTAAAACTGAATAACAACAAAAATAAGGCATGAACTTGTCATGCCTTATTTTATCATTTTTCGCGCCTGTTTGTCCAGCAAAATTTAGTCTTTGAGCAAAACGTCCTTGCCGAACCATTTGTTGGAGATTTCAGCGGCTTTTCCATTCTCGATCAGCTTTTCAATCGCGCTTTCGACCTTGTTTTTCAGGTCGTCATTCCCCTTTTTAAATGCAATGGCGTATTCCTCAGCGCTCAAAAAGTCGTCAAGGACCACATATTTGTCCTGATCCTCTTTGATGGAGTAGTTCGCAACAACCTCATCGAGAACAATTGCGTCAATCCGCCCGGTGGGAAGGTCTGTCAAAGCGAGAACGTTGGTGTCATATTCAATAAGATTGGACTGGCTGATGAACTCGTCATTATTCGCAGCCTTCAGAGCGGTGGAACCCTTCTGAACGCCAACATTTTTGCCGATCAAATCTTTACGGCTTTTGATATCGGAATCTTTATTGACTACGACAACCATGTGGTTTTCCATATACGGTTTGGAAAGATTCATCTTCTCCTGGCGCTCAGCGTCAACGCTCAGGCCATTCCAAATACAGTCAATATTGCCGTTGTTGAGCTCCATTTCTTTGGATTCCCAGGCGATTGGCTGAAGAACCAGCTCCATGCCCAGCTCGTCGCAGACAGCCTGCGCAAGATCAATGTCGAACCCAACAATTTCGTCGTTGTCATCCCGGTAGCCCATCGGCGGGAAGCTATCGTCCAAACCGAGGACAAATTTGGTTTTTTCAGCGTCGCCGCTGCCGCTCGCATCAGAAGCAGGCGGGTTGTCATTGCAACCGGCAAGCATAGTTAAAGACATAGCCGCCGCCAATAAAGCGGCAAAAAATTTACTCATCTTTTTCAAAGGAAACTCCCTCTCTTTCATAAAGTACCTATATATTTTATACTTTAGCATAGTAAAAAGCTAACGTTATAAAACGCTAGCTTTTTACCATTTTCTTATTTATCTTTATATATCTTCAAAAAACTCAAATTATCTCAATAATTCTCAATATTTTACTTGGTTTCCCGGCGGACCCAAACCAGCATTTCACCCTTGCCGCGGTTATTCCAATAGCAATACGGAACAAACTTCATGGCTGCCTTTGTTTTTTTAGGCGGCGTAGTGCGGTAAAGGGAAGCGTTCCCGTCGTCAACCACTTTAACGCCCTCTGCGGTAATGGTCATTGTCCCGCCAAACAAGGTGTTGTCATACTCTTCATGGAGGACGGCATCATCCGGCAGTTCAAACCCGCCAAGGTTCGTCCCATTATCCGCTTCTTCCAGGCAGTAGACCACCGGCCCCTTGACCAGTGCCACTTTGCCGATATCCGCCCGGACTTTGGGATTTGCATAGACCCGCAGGACCGGAAGATCCAGAAGGATCCTTACAACGGTTTCGCCTTTCCAATTCCGCTTGAGCTTAAGGTAACCTTTTTCAAGGACCTCGTGCGCCGGCGCGTCGTCAACTGTCATTCGGTTGAGGAACGTATGCTTTGGAAGGCGGAGGGCGAGGGTGAATGGGTCATCTGAATCTGTCTTTACCTTTATCTCAATTCCGGAACCGTATGGGTATTTTGTTCTCACGGAAACCGTAACGTCCCGGTCGCCGATCTTACAGTGCGTCTCATTGGAAACATAGAGGTTGACAAACAGGTTTTCATCGTCTGCACTGTAAATATACTGCCCCAGCGAGGCAAGCGTTCTGATGATATTCGGCGGGCAGCAGGCGCAGCCAAACCATTTTTGCCGCTCGGTTTTGACATGTCTAAGGTCTAGATTCTTTTCGTCAACGTCCGGAATGACTTCCAGAGGATTCACATAAAAGAAGCGGTTGCCCTCCAGCGAAATACCCGCCAGGACTGTATTATAAAGGGCGTTTTCCATGACGTCCGCATATTTTGCATCCCGTTTGATTTCCAACATCCGTTTCGCGAACATTGCAAGTGCAATCGACGCGCAGGACTCGGAATAGCTGGAGTGATTGGGCAGGTCATAATCCGTACTGAACCTTTCGCCGTTTGCGGCAGAACCGATACTGCCGGTGATGTACATCCGTTTTTCGGCAATGTTGTCAAAAATGGTTTCGCAGGTCTTTAATAGGGTTTCGTCCCCCGTTTCGAAGGCAACGTCCGCAACCCCTGTATACAGGTAAGCATTGCGCACTGCGTGGCCCTCAGCCGTATCCTGCTCCCGGATCGGCGCATGAACCTGGTAATAGGTATGATTAAAAATTTGGGGATCTACTGCCGCCTGCGGGTCTGAACGGCTTTTTTCCATATCGAAATAAACCGGCCGCTGTCCACGCTCATCAATAAAATATTGAGCAAGGTCTAAGTAACGTTTTTCACCCGTTACACGGTACAGTTTTACAAGGGCAAGCTCAATTTCAGGGTGCCCCGGATAGCCATGGATTTTCCCTTCCTCTTTGCCGATCGTATTACAAATTAGGTCTGCATAGCGGCAGATGATTTTCAATAGCCTATCCTTGCCGGTCGAATTGTAATAAGCAACCGCCGCCTCAATAAAATGGCCTGCACAATAAAGTTCATGCCAATCGCGAAGGTTTGTCCAGCGTTTATCAGGTTCCGCTACAATAAAGTAAGTATCGAGATAGCCGTCGTCCTGCTGTGCTTTGCCGATAATTTCAATTGCTTCGTCTGCAATTTTTTCAAGCTCCGGATCACAGTTGGTCTCAAGATAATAAGCGACGCCTTCCAGCCATTTTGCTACGTCGCTGTCCTGAAAGCACCTCCCTCCGAACTCCCCTTCTTCCAGCCCGGCCGCCACTTTAAAGTTGTGCATACAGTAACTTTTTTCTGCATCCGGAAGCCGGTCGTTGAGTGCATCCCACTGGTAACTTAACCCGGCTGGAACCGTGTTGATATAGCGGGACCAATAATTGTCATGAATTGCAATATTTTTCAAAGGTAAAGACTGAAGCCGTTTCTGCATGGTAGTTTCCCCTTTTCTAGTTCTAGATGGCTTTTTCCGAGACGCGCCGCAATGCTGTACTCGCCTGTCCCTTAATGCTCCGCGCACCTGGACCAAACCGCCCTCTATACAAAACAGGGCAGTCCAGCCGCTGTTTTGGCTTCATTATAGCATTGGCTTTTGGAAATAACAATTGATTCAAAAGCCAAAAACATGGGTTATTTTCCGGGAATTCCTGTTTTTGTACCAAAATTTTAAGTTTATCTATAGTAATTATTGATATTTACTAAAATAACACGATATGTTATACTGAATCTAGTTTGAAACAACAAGTCAAAGCGGTGATTCTATGAGAGAAATCAACAATTTAAACGAAACATATCTATTTTGCAAAGCGCTTGGCTCTGACATCCGGGTTAAAATCATTAAGCTGCTCCATGAGCACAAGTCGATGAATTTAAACGAGCTCTCCGATGTTTTGGGCGTGACCAACGGCGCCATGACGGCACACATTAAACTTTTGGCAGACGCCGGGGTCATTGAGATTACCCATTCCTCCGGGAAGCGGGGTTCTCAGAAAATCTGCTCCTTGAAGGAAACCAAGGTTCTGATTGACCCGTTTCGCTGCGCCTGCGCGGTCAATTCATATGCTGCCGATATTCCAATCGGCAGCTACTGTAATTACGACATCAGTCCCGCCTGCGGGCTGGCGACCTCGCAGAATCTGGTCGGCGAAATTGACGACCCGCGCTATTTCAGCGCGCCGGAACGGGTAAACGCGGGGATTCTCTGGTTCGCAAACGGCTACCTGGAATACAGGATTCCAAATTACATCAAACAGGGGCAGAAGCTCAAGAAACTGAAATTTTCGTTTGAAATATCCTCCCAGGTTCCGGCGGGCTGTGAAGAGTATCCAAGCAACATTAACTTTTCCATTAACGACATCCCTCTGGGTTTCTGGAGCAGTCCCGGCAGCTTCGGCGGAAATGAAGGGCGGTACACCCCATCCTGGTGGCCCGATTCCTGGGCGCAGTCCGGACTTTTAAAAGTATTAACCATTAATAAAGACGGCGTTTTTATTGACGGAGCGAAAATCAGCGATACTACAGTCGACGCCCTCAACCTTGATTATAGAAGCAGCATCATCTTACGGTTGTCGATTAGCCGCACTCGCAGTATTCCCTGCGGTGGGATTACCTTGTTCGGCAAAGACTATGGAAACTACAACCAGGATATTAAATTCGAAGCGCTTTATAAAGAAATTTAGCCGGCAGGAGGATATTCTCCTACAATAGGTTTTTGTTTAATGTCAAACAGGCGTGGGACGGTGAAACCCGCGCCTGTTTTTTGCAAACAGAAACAGTGGTTCTTTAAAAAATGAACAGCTGTTTTTCCAAATGTTCTTTATATATTTAATGCCGTTCGTCGAAACTCTCATAGGTTTCGCAGAACCGCGCAGCAAAGGCCGGGGGCTCGTCCGCCGCGTAGAGATGGGAAAGGTCGCCGAACGACTGGCAGCGGAAACTCGCAATTCCTTTCTCCCTCTCCTCCGTATAGAGGGTAGTCACCGAAGTCGGCGCGGCGACGAAGCCCTGCCAAAGCGGCACTGGAGAAATACCTAACAAATGGGACAGGATCACGCAGGTGACGCCGAAATGGCAAAAAAAGGCGAGTGTTTCGCGGTTACCCTGAGAAGTGCGGTAAATATCCCCCTCTCTCAGGTAGCCATGCCGTGCAAGGATGCCGTCAATTCCGTCTGCAACCTGGCGGAACCGCTCTTTTGCCGGGCCGGATTTCATCAGCTCGGTCTCAAGCCAGCTTTTTCTGCCGTAGAATTCCTCAATCCCCGTCCAATAAGAGGGCATTAAATCCCAGCAGTTGCTCTTTAGCGTTCCATCCGGCAGAAGCACCGGGACATCGAATTCCCGAAGCCAGTCGCAGATTTCCGCTTCACGGGACAGCTCCCTCAAAGTCAGGCTGGCGGTATCTTTTGCCCGGCCAAGAGGGGAACAGTAAAACTCCCCTATTTCGTGTTTAGTAAGGCGCTGGGCCAACAGTTCGGCCTCTTTCCATCCCTTTGGGGTCAAAGAATCAATTGCGTAATCAGGATCGCCGTGGCGGATCAGTAAAATTCTCATGGTCTCACCCTTCCAAAAGTCAAAATATCTGTTAAATATCATACAAGATTCCCAGAATAAAAGCAAACCGGAGTAAGAATTTTTCATGTTTTGCAGGGTTTCAACCCGTACAGTAATATGCTAAAATGAGGATATAAGCTTATCCAAAAGGAGGCGCCTATGCAAACAATCTATGATGTTCTTGTAATCGGAGCCGGTATCACCGGCGGCTGCGTATTGCATGAACTTTCCAAGTACCAGTTAAACATCGCGGTAATCGACAAAGAAAATGACGCGGCGGAGGGGACAACCAAAGCGAACAGCGCCATTGTCCATGCAGGGTACGATCCGCTTCCGGGCACAAAAATGGCCTTCCACAACGTTCGGGGCAACCGGATGGTCAAAGAACTCTGCAAACATTACCAGGTGCATTACAGCGAATGCGGTTCTCTTGTAATTGCAACCGACGACGATGAAATCAAAACCGTTCAAAAGCTTTATGAACGGGGAATCCAAAACAGGGTTCCGGGTTTAAAAATCCTGACCGGTGCTGAAACGCTCGAGCTGGAGCCCAATCTGAACCCGAACATCCGGTGCAGCCTATTCGCCCCCACAGGCGGGATTGTTAACCCATGGGAGCTCTGTATTGCGCTTGTTGAAACCGCCGTGGAGAATGGAGCCGACCATTATTTCAGCCATGAAGTCACAGCGATCACGCCGGAAGAAAACGGTTACGCCGTTACCGTGAAAAACGGGATTGTTCTTCACACAAAATACCTTGTAAACGCCGCCGGGATTTATGCCGACCGGATTCACGCAATGGCCGCGTCTGCCGATTTTACCATCGCCCCCGCCAAAGGGGAATACTACCTGCTTGACAAAAACCAGGGCGGCTTGGTCGGCCGGGTCATTTTCCAGTGCCCGACAAAAGCGGGCAAAGGCGTCCTGGTTTCCCCGACTGTCCACGGCAACCTCATTGTAGGCCCCGATAGGACTGATAGCTGCGGCCGCGAAGACTTGGCGACTGATGGAAAAAACCTGGAGGGAATCCGCAAAATTTCGGAGAAAACCTGCCAAAAGATAGACTTCCGCCAATCCATCCGCAATTTTGCCGGCCTGCGCGCCATTTCCGGGCAGGAGGATTTCATCATCCGTGAAATTCCCGGCCTGCACGGTTTTATAGAACTTGCAGGAATTCAGTCGCCCGGGCTGACCTCCGCGCCCTCCATTGCGCTGGAAGCGCTTGAGCTCCTCCAAAAAGCGGGATTGGGGCTCATAGAAAAGAAGGAGTTTAAAAACACACGCAAGGTCGTGCGGATGAAAGAACTAACCCCTGACGAGCAGGAACAGAAAATTAAGGAAAACCCGCTGTATGGCCGGGTGATCTGCCGCTGTGAAACCATCACCGAAGGGGAAATTGTTGACGCGCTGAAAAGCCCGATTATCCCGCCGTCAATTGACGCGGTCAAACGGCGTACAAATGCAGGAATGGGCCGCTGCCAGGGCGGGTTCTGCTCCCCCCGCGTGCTGGAAATTATAGCGCGGGAAAAAGGGATTGACCCGTCAGAAGTGATTCAGGATAAGGAAGACAGCAGAATCCTGCTGCCGCACGGCGGGGAGGAGAGCAAATGAATTACGATATTGTTGTCATCGGCGGGGGCCCCGCCGGGCTTGCCGCCGCAGTCAGTGCCTGGGACAGCGGTGCGCGCAGCGTCCTGATACTGGAGCGGGACAAGGAACTGGGGGGGATTCTGAACCAGTGCATCCACAACGGATTCGGGCTCCATTATTTTAAAGAGGAACTCACCGGCCCGGAATACGCTGGGCGTTTCATTGAACTGCTCCAGCAGACCGGGGTCGATGTCAAGCTCGACACCATGGTACTCCACATTACGGACAAAAAAGAAATCCACGCAGTCAACACGGTGGATGGATACATGATCATCCATGCGAAAGCAATTATCCTCGCTATGGGCTGCCGCGAACGTACCCGAGGGGCTATTGGCATTCCGGGCGACCGGCCTGCGGGTATTTTTACTGCAGGAACAGCTCAGCGGTATGTCAATATGGAAGGTTACCTCTGCGGAAAGCGGGTAGTCGTCCTGGGGTCAGGCGATATCGGGCTGATTATGGCCCGCCGGATGACGCTTGAAGGTGCAGAGGTACTCGCCTGCGTTGAGCTGATGCCCTATTCGAACGGCCTCAACCGGAATATTGTCCAGTGCTTGAACGACTACGGGATCCCGCTTTACCTTTCCCACACCATTACCAAAATTGAAGGGAAACGCCGGGTGGAACGGGTTATCGTTTCAAAAGTAGATGAAAACCGGCGCCCCATTCCGGGGACTGAAATGGAATTTAATTGCGACACTGTCCTTCTTTCAGTCGGGCTGATTCCGGAAAATGAACTCACCCGCGAGGCTGGAATTACAATTGACCCGCGGACCAACGGCGCGGTGGTTTTTGAAAACATGGAAACCTCCCTGTCTGGGGTCTTTGCCTGCGGCAACGTGGTTCATGTCCATGACCTGGTTGATTTTGTCTCGGCGGAAAGCGCTAAAGCCGGTGCTTCTGCTGCAGCCTATTTAAGCAGAAATACAGACGGGCCGGCAGTCGAAGTAAAAAACGGGAACGGCATCGGCTATACGGTACCCCAAAAACTCCGGCTGGAAAATATTGAAAAATTTACCGAGCTCTACTTCCGGGCGCGGCAGGTTTACGGGGAAAGCGCCCTTGTTTTAAGCTGCGGCGGGAAAGAAGTTCTGCGGCTCCACCGGGAACGGATGGCTCCCGGCGAGATGGAAAAAATTATTTTGCCCAAAGCTAAGCTTGCCGGCTTAACCGGAGAGCTGACTCTTTCAGTTGAGGAGGAAACGCTATGACCGAACTCACCTGCATTGTCTGCCCCAAAGGCTGCCGTCTCAAGGTGGACGAGGAAAACGGTTTTGCCGTCACCGGGGCTTCCTGCCCGCGCGGGACAGCCTACGGGAAAAAGGAACTGACGGCTCCAACAAGAACCGTCACTTCCACAGTCGCCATTGAAGGCGCGCTCCACAGCCGCCTTCCGGTCAAGACCTCACAGGAGATTGACCGCGCACTGGTAAAAGAAGCGGTCGCCGCGCTGAAAAATGTACAGGTAAAAGCTCCGGTCAGCACGGGGGACGTCATTCTCGAAAACGTATTGGGAACGGGAACCGACTTCATCGCGACCAAGACTATGGGGCGGATTTGACCATTAAAATATTGGGGAATAAAAAAGAAGGGCAAGTTAATTTGCCCTTCTTTTTTATTCTGTTCTAGCTTTCCGCAAAATCGAGCCCGGCTTCACCGGAATCTTAAAAGGAATTTTAAATTTCATCTGTGGATGGGGCACGCTTTCCAAAGCCGTCTCATCCTCAGCATACAGCTCATTTACCGTAAAGGTCCGCATTCCAGCCTTCGGCTCAAGCAGTTCCAGCTCGTCCCCAACGCTGAATTTATTCTTCTGGGTACAGCACAGGAAACCACCGGCGTAATCATCCACTAGGGCGGCTACATCATAACCCCTTACATAACCGCCCGTTTCGTAATATTGGCCGCTTTCAGGACGGCCAAAGTAAAAACCGGTTGAATACTGCCGGTGGCTCACCTTTTTTACTTCGTCCGCAATCCACTGCGGAAGCGTAAAATGCTCCGGGTCCTCCCTGTAAAGGTCAACTGCGTTCCGGTAGGCGTTTGTCACGACTGAAACGTAATAAGAAGACTTCGCCCGCCCCTCAATTTTCAAACTGGTGACGCCGGCTCGAATCAGTTTGTCTATATGCTCAATCATACAAAGGTCCTTGGCGTTGAGAATGTAGGTACCCTCTTCTCTTTCCTCAACCGGGAAATACATTCCCGGGCGCTTCTCTTCTACCAGGTGATACCCCCAGCGGCAGGGCTGCGCGCACTCACCGCGGTTTGCGTCCCGCCCGGTCAGGTAGCTGGAAAGAAGGCAGCGCCCTGAAAAGGAAACACACATCGCGCCGTGGACAAAGGTTTCAATTTCCAATTCCGGCGGGGTGTTTTCCCGAATCCGCGCAATGTCGTCAAGCGAAAGCTCCCTGGCGAGCACAACCCGCTTTGCCCCCATCCTGTAAAGCTCAGAGGCGGTGAGATAATTGACGACCCCCGCCTGGGTGGAGATATGAACCTCCATTTCAGGCAGGTGCTTTTTTACGAGGGAAAGAACGCCGAAATCAGTCACGATCAGGGCGTCCACCCCCGTTTTTCCCACTTCCCGCAGGAACTCCGGAAAGGCGTCGATCTCTTCATTTGTCGGAATGGTATTGCAGGTCAGGTAAACCCTGGCCCCATTTTGATGGGCAAGCTCTACCCCATCACGGAGCAATTCTTCGGTAAAGGTCGCAGAAGAAGCCCGCATTCCAAAACGGGTAGCCCCCAAATAAACGGCGTCTGCCCCAAACCGCACAGCGGCCTGCAAACATTCGTAATCGCCCGCCGGAGCCAGCACTTCCGGAACTTGTCTTAAGAATGGTCGATTTCTCATCATCATGCGCCAATAATCCCCAACTTGCGGCAGTTTGCCTGGTGCTGCGCATAAGTGGAGGCGTAGAGGCATTCACCAGTTTCCACATTGTGAACAAAGAAGTAATAGTTGGTGCTCTCAGGGTTAAGCGCCGCCTCAATCGCCTTGATACCCGGGTTGGAAATCGGGCCGACCGGTAGCCCTATGCACACTTTGGTATTGTAAGCGTCATACATTGCCTGATTTGCCGTGCCAATATTTGGCTTGATAACCTCTTCTACATATTTGATGGTCGGGTCGGTCTCAAGATGCGGGTAAGCCTGCGGATTATTCAGGCGGTTGTGGAAAACAGACGAGATACCGGGCATCTGCGCCTCAGTCGCCGCCTCAGACTGGATGATAGAGGCAAGCGTAATCGTCTCTTCCAGTGTCATTCCCTTTTCTTTCATCTGATCGAAATAGGGGGAGACTTTTTTCTGGAAGTTGTCAAAGAACTTCTTCGCCACATTTTCCGGTTTATCATTTTTATAAAACTCGTATTTATCCGGGAAGAGATAGCCTTCCATTTTATAGAACTTGAGCGGGTCGCCGCCCACCTCTTTCATAAAGCTGTAATCAAATTCGGCGGTATTGACCGTCTGGATGAATTCATCTGCGGAACAAACGCCCTTTTCTTCCAGTTCCCGGGCAACTTCAACCAGGTTCATCCCCTCTGTGATAGTCACGTTCACCACGTTCGCTTTCTGGAGCTCAGCTACAATTTCCGCATAGGGCGCATGGGGATAGAACGAATGGGTACCCGATTGGAAGGTATCTCCCACACCGTCGAGCTTAATAACGATTTTAAAAAGCCAGGGGTAGGAGACAACCCCCTTTTCCCCGAGCAGGTCGGCCACCTGGTCGGCAGTCTGCCCTGCTTCAACCTCAAACTCAACCGTGGAATACAGCTCTTTTTCCATACCCAGAATATCACGGACGCCGACCATAATGGTCCAGGCAAGAGCAAGTGAAACAGCAATGATGCTCAGCGTAAACAAAAGCACCCGCAGCCACCGGGTTTTATTTTTGCGTTTTACCTTTTCCAGACGTTTTTCCTCCCGCAACGCGTCTTCACGGGCCTTTTGAATCCTTTTTTTAGTCTCCTCGTCTGAAACCGGCTCTTTAGCAATCTGGTCGTATGCCTTGTCAAAGTCAATATTGTCCAGCTTAAACCCATTTATTTTTCCAGAAGAAGGCCGGTCGGACAAAGTTTCAGAACCGGGCTCCTCACCGCCGGGGTTCCGGCCGCCCTGCCGGGCGCTTTCCAGTTCTTCGTTTGTTCCCTGTTCCCGTTTTTTGTTGTCCTCCACGCCTTATCATCCTCTCATCATGTATAATTTTTTCTGCGCCATCCTCACTAATCAGCCAGTCCACAGGCCGGTCATAATAGCCGTGCGGCAGAAGGTCCACCGTCAATTCTTTATAGCAGACGCCAATTTTAACCCCGCGGAACCGCTGGAGAAACCGGTCATAATACCCTTTTCCGTAACCGAGGCGGAATCCTTCCCGGTCGAATACCAGCCCCGGCACAATGCAGACCGACGGCCGGGGAAACCAGGTGACCTTCTTCGCCTTTCCCGGAACCGGCTCTAATACCCCATAAGTGCCCGGCTCCAGCTCGTCCAAAGAGGTAATCTGGTAAAAATCAACCGTGTGGGTCTCCTCAAGCGATACCGGGACGCAGACCATCTTCCCCTCCGTCAGTGCATCCTCAATCAGCGCTATTGTATCAACCTCATCCGGCAGGGAAACATAGCAGAGCAGGCAGGTGGCGCGCCTGTAAGCCGGCAGCGACTCAATCCGTTCCCGGATTGCCCGGTCGCTTTCCCGTTTTTTGTCAGCCGGGATCTCACGGCGTTTCTTTTTAAAATTCGCCCGGATTTCCTGTTTGACCGCTTTCATGGAAGATGCCATCCCGCTCCGCCTCCCTCAATTTTCAGTCTTTGTCTACAACCGCCGCCCGCAGCAGGTCGATCCTGCTTTTCCCAAGCAGTTTTTCCCCCAGCTTATAGGCAAATTTCTCTGCAAAATGAACCGAAGTTGCCGTAATAAACTTTCCATCCTCATAAACGCCCGGCTCTCCAATCTCTGCGCCTTCCAACTGCGCTTCATAGCCAGGGTAACAGGTTGCTTTTCTCCCCTTAAGCAGCCCCTTATGCCCCAAAATGGAAGGCGCCGCACAAATTGCGCCGATCCACCGGTCGTGCATTACACAGTAGTCGATACTGTTTTGCACCGCTTCCGACTTTTCCAGATTGAGCGTTCCCGGAAGCCCCCCGGGCAGAATAATCATCTCCGCTTCCGGCAGCTTCATTTGGGTGGGAAGGATATCGGCCATGACCCGGATGCCGTGGGAGCCGCGGATCACGAGCCCGCTGATTCCTACAATCTGCACCTCAACCTCACAGCGCCGCAGATAGTCAAGCGGCGTCAGCGCCTCAACCTCTTCAAAGCCATCGGCCAGAAACAAATATACCATTATTCCATCCCCCTAGTCCAAAATCAGGTTCATATATCCCAAAGAGCTGTCCGGCCACAGCCGTTCCCATTCCTGATCCAGAACGCAAAGCATCCCATGACGGACAGCCCCATGTTCAGAATCAGGCGGAATTCTGGCAAAAAGCCCGTCCGCCTCAAACCGGTCCATCAGCGACGAACCGCAGGCTTTGAGCTGCTCCGCGTTCAGGCTTGTCTCTTTCAGGACAAGAGTTTCTTTTATTTTATAACAAACGGCGTATCCTTGTAAAGCGCCGGTGCTGATCCAGAGAACCTGCCCCTGGGTTGCGAGCACTTCGTCATAGAAATAGCCGAGCGATTTCGCAGCAAATTTCATAGCAACCGGCCTCAGCCTTAGAAAGTCCGCGCTTTTTTCAAGAAAAAGGTCTTTTTCACAGTCATCCACTATACAGGCAGCCGGCGTGCAGTCTTCCCTTTTTAAACGCACCTCATGAACCGAAAAGCCGCCGCGGTATCCCAGTTTTTCATAAAACCGGTAAAGGCTGTCCTCCGCCGGAAAAAGCATTGCCGCCTTGATCCCGTCTTTCCGGAGCAGGCCGTGGGTTTCGGCAAGCAGCCGTGAGGCTATTCCCTTCCCCCTCCACTCTGGGGCGGTCCCCACCGCGTAGAGGTAGGCCGCGTCGAAACATTCGCCATCCCTTTGATAAAAAGCGGGCACCACTGTCAGCATAGAGGTTATTTCGCCGTCTGTGCGGTCAACAACGGTTTTAAACAACGGAAACCCGTTGGCAAAATAAAAATCCAGGTAAGAATCCGGGTCGCCAAAACAGGCCTTCCATATTTCCCGCAACCGGGGAATATCATTCTTGTTCGCAATTTCAATCATTTTAAGGTCACCCGGTACCGCTCGGTAAACATGACGGGATAATACGACATTTTCGCTTTTCTGAGGCCCTCGACTCCCATATCCTCCTCACGGTTGACGTAAGTGCAGTCAGAAGCGAACATAGTCGCAAATTCCCTGTTGATCATCGGGTAAGCGCCCGGCACCTCGGCGTCCGCTTTTTCAATGTGGACAATCACCGTGTCGGAATTGATCCGCTCGCCGACAGAGTAGGCGACGACCCGCCCTTCCTGCTTTAAAATACACCCTTTGAGCCCTAATTCGTCGAAATATTTTAACGCTTTCCGGGCGGCACACATCTCCTCCCGCTTGCTTTCATCTTGGCAGCAGTTATTCTGAACGCACCAGAATTCATTGAATTTCTCACATTCGCCAATATTGCCGGGCGTTATCGGCTCCACGCTCCATTCCTTCTGGATAAAGCGGTTGATAAAATTGCGTTTTGCGTGCAGCTTTTTCCCCTTGAGCGTAATCAGGCTTTCTGCCGTATAGATATAGTCAAAATAGTCCCGACGTTCTTCAAACTCAAACTTTCCCGGCATCAGCGCCTCCAGTTTCTCTTTGTTGGCGTCATGGCTTAAATGCATGACAAAAGGGAAGCCGTGCTCTTTTGCATAATCCATCATGACATCTACCACTTCGCCGAGATCCCCCTCGCCGGCCGGAAAGGCAAAGTGCTTGGCCTGCTTATTAAACTGGAGATAAAAATCCTTATACCTGCCAATCCTGGAGCTGTAAGCGTTCGCCCAGATGAAGTTGTTGCCAAAACAATATTCACTCCCCCTGAAATTGCTCTTTTTCAAGAGCTCGTCAATCCAGGGCTTATCACTCAATTCGATTTTTTTAAACTGCAGTTTCGTTTCAACCATGCTATATTACATCCCATCTGTTAAGTTTAAAATGTCGTTTTGAATCTCATCAATGCCGCGGGGAGAGCCCCCTTCGCTGCAGGGAAGGACCTTCCAACCGCACTTTCCAGCCGCATACAACGCCGCTTTCCGGCAGGAGAGCAGGTACGCCACATTCATTTCATGAATGTCTTTTTTACTGTCGTCCCCACCGTAACGGCCGGATAAAAGCTTCTGGGAAACCTCCGGCGGCATATCTAAAAACAGAACAAGATCCGGCTTTGGGAGTTCCAACAGCCGGTACTCATAATCCTCCAGCCAGTTAAGGTAGCTGTCCCACTCCGCTTCCGGAAGTTTCGACATCTGGTGGATGGCATTCGAAGTGGTGTACCGGGCAGCAACGATCAGCCCGCCTTCCTCATATTCCCTTTGCCAGTATTTTTTATAGCTGGCAAAGCGGTCGACCGCATAGAATGAGGAAGCCGCATAGGCGTTGACGCTGTTTGCGTCCGTCCCGAACTCCCCCGAAAGGTACATTTTGACCAACGCCGATGAAGGCTCGGCATAATCCGGAAAAGATATAGGGAGAACTGCACGCCCCTTTTCTTTCAAATGATTTTGGAGCAGCTCAAACTGGGTGGATTTCCCGCTCCCATCCAAACCGTCCAGAACGATTAATTTACCCGTCATTTAGCGTTCCCCCGCAGTGTATGATAATACTCCCGCACCTCCGCCGTCCACCCGCAGCACATTTTTCCCTCCGGGCAGGCGCCGTCCACGCAGGGGGGACCGGCATGGGCAAACAAGGTAGGTGCCACTTCCAGCACCAGCTTTAACATTTGGTCCGCAAGCTCCTTAATTTCCCACTGAGCGCGGTTGCAGCAGCGGTGGGCAAAAAAATTTAACAGGCTGCGCGCGTTGAAGGTGGCAATCATTTTGGTGTCGCAAGCGTTGGGCAGTACAAAACGGGCGTCTTCAATTGCCTTTTTCTCGGCGTTTCGCCTCGCCGTTTTTTCATCCTGCCCCCGTTTTAAAAACATATCATAATGTTTTTCCATCAACAGCGCCGTAAGCTTTTCGTAAGCGGCAAGGCTGTCCTCCATTGCCTTTAAAAAAACTTCTTTTGCTTCTGGGCAGACCTCAATTTCAGGAGGCGTTACAAACTCGAACTCCTTTTCACGGACATACCGCTGGCTCTGAACGCTGTAGGAGGCGATCCGGTGCCGGGTAATCTGCGCGAGGAGGGCGCGGGAAACGCCTTCAATTCCAAAAGTGAAGCTCACGTGCTCGATCGGGCTTTCATGCCCAATTTCAGCGAGCATTCCTACAAAATCGGCGGCCTTTTCTTCGGTCAATCCGTCGTACAGGGTGTCAATCGTACTGGCACTGTAGCAGAGTTTTGCCGCGCAGGCAATGGTTTTTTCCGGTTCCGGGGTATGTGCAAGCAGCATTACTTTCATTATTCCAACTCCTTTTTCAGCCTGTCCTGTTTTGAACCGCACAAGCACCGGGAGGGAATTCCTCCCGGTGAAAGGCGTTTTATCCTATTTTTTTCAGCAGTCGCAATCGGGTTTGTCGTCATCACACATCCGCGGCGGGAAGAATTCATCCACCGGGAATTTAATGCCGCGGAATACTTCGCACGGATCCTCCGTGTTGCAGCAGCATTCTTTCTGCGGGATGCAGTAATCGTAAACCGGTACAAGAAGCTGTACCTTTCTCTGCAGGTTGACGATGGAGAACAACCCCAGGGTAACATAAACCGTTTTGGTCGGGGTCATTGTTCCAAAGTCGCCGTCAAACTGGGCTGCAATCGCCGAAGGAATACTTACGCAGGGCTCATAGCACATCTCGCTGCGGTCACAGAGCTTCACCGCAAGGAGAATTGGTTCAACCACTTGGATGCTCGCTGTTGGCAGGTTGTTGCCGCAGTAGTCAAGATGGTTTACAACCGTTGTGTCGGTAGAGAAGGTAGCGACATTTCCTTCGCTCCCGTACAGAATAACCTTCTTCGTAAAGACCGCAAGGCCGGTCACCTCAGTCGGCGCGCAGACCGGCGAAGTAAACGCCTCAACAACTACCTTGAAGAAGAAAGTGACGTCCACCGAATAGAACCCCTTGTTAAATGCAACCGGTTCAACATCCATATAAACATTAAGTACCGACGCTTTCTTTCCTTTTACACTCATCGCCGCATCAATGACGCCCTGCGCACAGTCTGGGAAGTAGACCTGAAGGTCTTCAAAACAGTCTTTCGCGCTGCAGGAATCATAAATCCGGGCTGTTTCTATGCAGACAGCCTCTTTAAAGCCGTTATCAAAGCAGCCGTCCGGCATAATCTTATTTTCAGCCATAATAATCCTCCTTATGTCTTATTAAAGCAAACGCCTTATTACATAATATGGAGAATCACCGGCTTGGTGAATAAAACGCTTAAACCTTTTTAAGTCTGGCGAAATTTGCCATGATTCTCTTGGTTCCAACCTTTTCAAAAATAACCTCGACCAGCATATCGTTCGCCATCGGCGTCATGGAGACAACCATGCCGCTGCCGAATACGCGGTGGCTGACGGTATCCCCCACCTTGAAATCGATGGCTGACGGTTCCGCCTTGACTGCCCTGCCAACCGGTTCCACCGAGAAGGGGGACGGGCGTTTGGCCTGAGGCTGATAGCTGTAGGCGCTCACCGTCATATCTTTATAATCGGTCAAATCTTTAGGGATTTCATCTAAAAACCGGGAAGGGCGGTTGCGGGTGGTGGAGCCAAACAGCATTCTTGAGGCGGCGCCCAGCAGATAAAGCTGTTCCTTTGCTCGGGTGATGCCGACATAGGCAAGCCTGCGCTCCTCCTCCAGTTCATCCGGAAAGTTCATGATATTCCGGGAGGGGAAAATCCCCTCCTCCATCCCAACGATGTAAACATACGGGAACTCCAGCCCCTTTGCCGAATGCATGGTCATCATAACGACTGCATCATCGGACTGGTTCAGGTTATCAAGGTCGGTATAGAGGGCAACTTCCTCCAAAAATCCCGCAAGGGAGTTTTCCTCATTTTCTTCCTCATAATTTCTCATATTGCTTTTGAGTTCTTCAATATTTTCAATCCGCACTTCACCCTCCGGGCCATCCGCACGGAGCATGGCAAGGTAGCCCGTTTTCTCTAGCAGCTCATCCAACAGGAATTCAAGGTCCTCCTGTTCCGCTGTAAACGCCAGGTCGTCGATCATCGCTGTAAACGCCTTAAGCGGTGCCGCTTTCCGGGCAAGCGCCGGATAGGTATCGGCCTCTTTCAGCACGTCAAAAAGGGGAACGCCCTCCCCCTCCGCAATCTGTTCCGCCGTAGCGACCGTCGCCGTGCCAATGCCGCGTTTGGGCTCGTTGATAATCCGCTTGAGCCGGACGCTGTCGCTGGGGTTATTGATCACATTCAGGTAAGCAAGGATATCTTTAATTTCCTTCCGTTCAAAAAATTTATGCCCGCCGATAATCCGGTAGGGGATATTGCTGCGGATGAAATACCGCTCCAAACTGTTCGACTGGGCATTCATTCGGTAGAGCACCGCATGGTCGGAATACTTCCGGCCCCGTTTTACATTCTCCACCACGCTGGAAGCGACAAATTCCGCCTCGGCGCTTTCATCACTCGTCCTGCGGACAATGATTTTTTCGCCGTCCCCATTCTGGGTCCAGAGGTTTTTGCCTTTTCGTTCCCTGTTATTGGCAATGACAGCGTTGGCCGCGTCTAAAATATTCTGGGTGGAACGGTAATTCTGTTCCAGCCGTATAACCACAGCGTTTCTGAACTGCTTCTCGAAACTCAAAATATTCTCAATCGTCGCACCCCGGAACCGGTAGATGCTCTGGTCGTCGTCGCCCACCACGCAGAGGTTCTGGTGGCTTTGGGCCAGGAGGCTTACCAGCCGGTACTGGGCGTGGTTGGTATCCTGGTATTCATCCACCAGAATATAGCGGAACCGGTTTTGATAGTACTCCAATACGTCATCATATGTATCCAGAAGGGTAACGGTGAGTACAATCAGATCGTCAAAATCGAGCGCATTCGCCGCTTTAAGCCGTTCCTGGTAGCGCTGGTACAACTTTCCGATAACCGACAGCCGGTAGTCATTCCCCGCCGTCTGGATATAGTCCTTCGGGGAGAGCATTTTATCCTTACTGTGGCTAATCTCGCTCAAAACCGCTTTAGGCGGAAACATCTTGTCGCTGACGCCCAGGTCCGCCATTGAGTCCTTCACAACCCGTATACTGTCGTCAGAATCATAAATCGTAAAATTACTGGTATACCCCAAACGGTCAATATTCCGCCTCAGAATTCGCACACAAATAGAGTGGAAGGTCCCGGCGTTGACCTCTCCCCCTTCCTCTGCGCCAAGCATTGCCGCGAGCCGCTCCTTAAGTTCACCTGCCGCCTTATTGGTAAAAGTAATCGCCAAAATATTCCACGGTCTGGGCGGATGAACCGCCAGGATGCCCCGGATTGCCTCCCGGTCCTCATCACTTGGGTTTTCCACAAATTTTTTTAAGAAATCAATCTCCCGTTCTCCAATATAGCCAGGGACGGTTTCATCCAAATAGGCGTTTCCATAGCTGAGCAGGTAGGCAATCCGGTTGACCAGCACCGTTGTTTTCCCACTGCCCGCGCCGGCTAAAATGAGCAGCGGCCCCTGAGTCGTAAAAACCGCCTTGCGTTGCATTTCGTTCATCCGCCCGAATTCACGTTCCAAAACAGCCCGTTTAAGCGCCATAAAATCCTTGCTGTAATCTGCCATTTATCTATCCTCAATTTTTTCGATTCAACCGCATATCAAACGTTTTTCGACAGCGGTTATTCATTATTATACCATAACAGGCAAATAAATTGTAGCACAATTACGGCATTCTTTTCGGCATCGACAGGACTTAGCAGAAAATAAAAAAACGAAAGCTATTAGCTCTCGTTTTCACCATTTTATTTTTTATTTTCTATCAGTTTTTGCACAATTAATTTCTTCAGCTCGTGTACAGTTTTTCCCCCTGAAACCTTTCCGCCCAGCAGATAGGCGGCCGCTTCTTTGTAGTCCTTTTCAGGAAAAAGATTGTCCGAAAGACGCAGGATACACTCCGCCTGTCTTTCATTAATACAAACAAAGTGCAGATCGGATAAATATTCGCAGCCTATTGTTCCCGCTAAATACTCCAAAAACGTCATTGGGCTATCCCTCTACTTTCTGCCTTGCCTCCTCAAATTATTTTAATTCTATCACATCTTTCGACACATTTCAATATAAATAGCTATAATTTAAGTTATTTGTATCTGTATATTTAAAGTTATTACTTATACACTAACATTGGGTGATAGGGATGAAGATTAATTACGGACTTATTGGCCAAAGGGTCAAGCAGAAACGCAAGACCTCGCAAAAAACGCAGGATAATCTGGCAGAAGCACTTGGTGTTTCAGTGGGTTACATCAGCCAGGTTGAAAGAGGGGTTACCAAGATAAGCCTGGATACACTAGCCGAAATCGCCACCTTTTTACAGTGCGATGTCACTGAACTGATTGTGGGTTCCGTACCCCGGCAGGAAGAGTATTTAACGCGTGAACTGACAGCTGTCTATAAAATGATGGATGCACAGCAAAAAACAATGCTTCTCGATATTGCAAACGTCATCGTACGGCGCGGATACAACCCCCTGTTTCCGCGCTGAATTTTATATAAAAACACGGGTCTGTTAAGGCCCGTGTTTTTCCGTTCACTCAGGCCTGAATGACGTGCAACCCTTACCATGAATGAAGCCCGGATTTTTGAATCAATGCAATCTTCTGTGCACGACTTAACTTTTTAAAGGCTGCTTCACGTTTCATCGCCTCCTGCTTTGTTGAAAAAACTTCATAATAAGCCAGACTGACCGGAAGACGGGAACGTGTATATTTTGCGCCCATCCCGCTGTTGTGAACGGCTGTACGGCGCTCCAGATCGGTTGTATATCCGCTGTAAATGGTACCGTCAGCGCAGCGGAGCATATAGGCGTAATACCCCATTCTATTTCCGCCCCTTTCTTCACCAAGCGCTTGGCCAAAGCGGCCGGCGCTCTCATGCAAATAAAAAGCCCCGGCCGTGGCCGGGACTTTTGTAAACCATTTCTTATTTAAAGATACTGAGCAACACACCAGCGGCAACTGCCGAACCAATAACACCGGCCACGTTCGGACCCATAGCGTGCATCAGCAGGAAGTTCGTTGGATTTGCCTGCTGTCCAACCTTCTGAGAAACACGGGCAGCCATCGGAACAGCCGAAACGCCTGCGGAACCGATCAGCGGGTTGACCTTGCCCTTTGTGAGGACATACATCAGGTCGCCGAAGAGGACACCACCAGCAGTACCCACGCAGAACGCAATCAAGCCGAGGGCAATAATTGCGAGAGTTTCTGGTTTGAGGAAGTTATCTCCAACTGCAGTTGCACCGACAGAAACACCAAGGAAGATAGTAACAATGTTCATCAGCTCATTCTGTACGGTCTTGCTCAAACGTTCCACAACGCCGCTCTCACGCATCAGGTTACCAAGCATCAGCATGCCAACCAGCGGAGCCGCATCCGGAACCAGCAGGGAAACAACCAGGGTAACAACAATCGGGAAAACAATTTTTTCGGTTTTGGAAACCGGACGAAGCTGTTTCATAACGACAGAACGCTGCTTCTTGGTGGTGAGCAGCTTCATGATCGGCGGCTGGATAATCGGCACCAGCGCCATATAAGAATACGCCGCAACAGCTATTGAACCTAAAAGGTGAGGAGCAAGCGTTTTGGTAACATAAATCGCCGTCGGGCCATCAGCACCGCCAATGATACCGATCGAAGCAGCCTCAGCACCGCCGAATGCAAAAACATCCGGGAAATAAGTACCAAGCGCCATAGCGCCAATAAAGGTTGTGAAAATACCAAGCTGAGCCGCAGCGCCGAGCAGGAAGCTCTTCGGGTTCGCAATCAGCGGGCCGAAATCAGTCATTGCGCCAACGCCAAGGAAGATAAGCGGTGGATAAATACCGAGCTTAACGCCAAGGTAAAGAATATCAATCAAGCCGCCGTCATGTAATACAGCGCCGTAATCAATACTGGTTCCGGCAAATAAGTCGGGGTGATACAATCCGCTCAACGGGATATTAGCCAAGAACATACCAAATGCAATTGGCAGCAAAAGGAGCGGTTCAAACTTTTTGGCAATTGCAAGATAAAGCAATACGAAGGATACAAGGATCATAACGCCCTGCTGCCACGTCATAGCGGTAAAGCCGGAATTCGCAAAGATACCCTGTATGGTTTCTAAAAAGACTTCCACGGTTTCACGTTCCTTTCAAAAAATAATTTTAGAGTACAAATGCAATTAATACAGGCTGCGACAAAATTACTTTTTGTCAGAGCGTTTAATGCTTTTGACAGCATAAGACCCCTGGCCTTCCAGCGCGGTCGTAACAGCTGCGGTAATTGCAGCAACCGTTTTAGCCGGAATACCGTCCTCTACAGCGGCTTCAACAACCGGCCCAGGCCCTACCGGCGGGACAAAAGCGGCTTTCACCGGCGCCGCGGCAACCGGCGCGGCCTGCTTAACTTCCGGTTCGGCAGACTTTTTTTTGCCGATTTTGTCAATCAGCGGAACAATTTTACCACTCAAATACAGAATGATAACCAGACCTATAAGCGCCAAAAACACGACAAGAAGGCCGGTTACAACAATAGCAAAAGTTGCGCCCCAATCCATATCCATGTTTGCTTCTCCTTTTTTTACTAGATTCATTTGTACGTTAAAAAACTAACGATAGGAACTATTATAACCGATCCCTGAAAAAATTTCAATGAATATCTTTAACTTTTTCATAATTCTATCATTTTTTATTCCATAGAAATACTAAATATTTCAACATTGGAAACCGAAAAAATTCAACTGCGCAGACTCCGGTAAGATTTATATCGATATGTCTGTTTTTTACGGTTCCCTTCTGAATTGCGAAACTTTGCGTACTATACTATAATGATAATGACAACAAGTTTACCAAAAGGAAAGAAGGTTCATTTTATGGCATTTTTAAATGAGATGTACGCAAACTTTGTAAAGAGCTTCCCACAGATCATCACGGCGGTTTTAGTATTTGCATTGGGGATGATTATCGCACACATTATCAACAAAATTGTTGGGAAGGCGCTTGACCGCAGCCGGGTGGACCGCACACTTTCTTCCTTTTTCCGGCCGATTATCCGCATTACGCTGTACGTGGTGGTCGCCATTATCGCCCTGTCGACCGCTGGCGTCCCAACGGCTACCCTGCTGACCGCGTTCGGCGCAGTTGGGCTGGCTGTCAGCCTGGCGGTCAAGGATTCTCTCTCCAACATGGCGGGCGGCATCCTGCTTCTTGCCTCCAAGCCCTTTGTCGTAGGGGACGCGGTCGAAGTGGACGGGGCAACGGGCGTGGTCCAAAAAATCAGTATCCTATACACGCAGATCAACACCTTTGACAACCGGGAAGTTTTTATCCCGAACGGGCAGATCTCCGCTGACCGGATCATCAACATCTCGGCTGAAAAAGCAAGGCGGCTCGACCTTGTTTTCAGCATTTCATACACGGATGACCCGGAGGCTGCAAAGAAAATTATAGCCGGCCTGGTAGATGCACATGAGTTCGCCCTGAAAGACCCCGCGCCTCTTATCCGTGTTGGCGAACTCGGAGACAGCGCAGTTAAAATCATATGCAACGTCTGGGCAGAGGGGGCAAACCTTCTCGCCCTGAAATTTGACCTACTTGAAAGCGTCAAAAAGGCGTTTGACCAGAACGGCATTTCTATCCCCTTCCCCCAGCTTGATGTCCATCTCGCTCCCGATAGAACGCCGAATGAGCCCAAAGCGCTTTGAAAAGGTGTCGGCATCCCCCTGTTATAAACACCTTGGACGGATGCGCCGAAAGATCTTTCCCATATTATTCGTCCCGCCGCCTACGAACCAGTTTATCACATCTTTCCGAGCAGGCGGAGCTTTCAATCCCTTTTTCCGAAGAAAATCCCCCTACAGGGGTTATTCCCATGGTTTACCGGCCAATCAAAAAGCTCCGGCATTTGGCTGCCGGAGCTTTTTGATTCTACCAGATTACTGGAACGACATAAAGCAGAATGCAGAAATAGTGGAGGATACTTCCGGCCAACACAAAAAAATGAAAGACAGAGTGCATGAACTTGACCTTTTTTCCAATTCCATACAGCACCGCTCCAATGGTATAGGCAATGCCGCCGGTGATCAGCAGGACGATCCCGCCAGTCTGCATGACATCCATAAGCGGCTTGAACGCAAAAACGATTACCCAACCCATGGCGATGTAGCAGATCATGGAAAAAACCTTGAACCGGTGCAGACTTACCGCGTTGAGGACGATTCCCAAAACAGCCGCGCCCCAAACAATACCAAACATCACCCAGCCGAGCACTCCGCGGAGAGAGACCAGCGTAAGAGGAGTATAAGTTCCGGCAATCAACAAAAAAATTGAACAGTGATCCAGCACCCGGAAAACGCGCTTGCCCTTATTCGGCTTCAAGCCGTGGTAAATGGTTGACATGCTGTATAGAATAACCAAAGTCGCCCCATAGACCGCCATGCTTACCACACACCATGCGTCGGAATAAATTGCGGCCATCACCACGCCGACTACCAAGGCGGCAACCGCTAACAGGGTTCCTACGCCATGTGAAATAGAGCTCATCAGTTCCTCTGCGAGGCTGTAAACGGGGTTTGTCCCCTTTTGTTTGGGCATGGTTCTACCGCCTTTCTTTTCTTCTTGTTCCAGTCTACCATAACCATTCCAGAAAACAAGGGGTAAAGATGAACATTTTGAAAAAACGCCCTTTGCCACTCTTTACGCCCTGCTTTTTTTCCGGGCGGAATTGTGGTATAGTACCTATATAATACAACGCTGCTACAGAAAGGCGGGGATGGGATGAAAAACAGGATCCTGGAAGGACTGTCAAGAGAAGAGCTCATACAGCTTCTGGAGCTTTATTCCAAAAACTGGCTGGCTATGGACGGCGTTTGGTTCCAGGCGGTCTAGT
This sequence comes from Oscillospiraceae bacterium, assembly GCA_902766785.1. Taxonomy (GTDB): domain Bacteria; phylum Bacillota; class Clostridia; order Oscillospirales; family Ruminococcaceae; genus Metaruminococcus_A. Next base: position 56,692 of record CACXEO010000048.1, read on the forward strand.
TCAAACGTGGAACGAATGAAGCCATGGAGCAGGACGCGGCGGCCTGGAGCCGGCATACCAGAATCGAGGCGGCGCGGATCAAAGAATTTTTGAAGCTGCCGGAGTTTGCGGGACTGGAAAAAAGCCCTGTCCCTGCGGTTTTATGCAAATCTCAACCGGGATAAAAGCATTATTCAGGGGAACACGCTGCTCTACCGGACGCTGGAATGCCGGGTCCAGCGGGCAAGGGAGCGTAAAGGAATGACATTCCACCCATGCAAACCAGTGGGGTTAATTGAATACACTGGGTTTGCGCAGGTGATCGACCCGCGATTCCGTTGCGAATGCGTCAGCTGCTACCCGGATGTTACAGATAAAAGCTGCAGCTGTGCCTGGCTCTTTACCCTTGACAGCGACCCTGACCCCGGCTGAGCAAATGCGACAGCTGGTTCTGTGTTTTCATAAAAAGGGGGGAAAACGGAGCTATAATAATTATATTATGAACTAAAAAGGAGAACGCATGATGATCGATTTTAAATTTGACACACAGCTATTGATTGAGGGGGAAAACCTTTCAGAAGACCGGGTCAACGAGTACATCACCCAGAACATTGAAGGGGACTGCCTGCTTGCCGTAGGTGATGAGAAACTAATCAAAATACACTTCCATACCAACACGCCATGGAAGGTGCTGGAATACTGCGCGTCTCTGGGAGACATTCACGATATTGTTGTGGAAAATATGGAGCGCCAGAGCGGCGGCCTGCACGGGTAAACCACAGAAAAACAACTCTGTTTTAAAATAAAAAGGCTCCGGATTTTCGGAGCCTTTTTATTGATCCCATGATTCTCCGGCGCCTTCATCCACCGTCCACAACGGCGCAGACAGTCCAGGTGTTTTCATAAATCGCGGATGAAAACGAGATTCTCCACTGCTTTATTTCCCAATTGAGAAACGGTACTCGGTAGTAAAAGCATACAGGCTGCCCGCCCTCAAAACGGGGGACGGGAAGTTTTTATGTTTCATAGCGTTCGGGAAAAACTGGGTTTCCAGGCAGAAACCAGCATTCTTCCGGTAATGGACGCCGCCTTTTCCCGCTACTTTCTCGCTGAGGCCGTTGCCGCAGTAAAGCTGAACACAGGGTTTATTGGTATAAACCTCCATCTTAATCCCGGTAGTGGAGCAAAATGCCTCCGCCGCCAAAGACATGGGTTCACCCTCGGAACGGTTGAGAACAAAGTTATGGTCATAACCGCCGTATTCATTTAGAACAGGGTCATCTGCCCCGGCACGCTCTCCCAGCTTGTGGTACTCTAAAAAGTCAAAAGGCGTTCCCACAACGTCAGCTATTATCCCATTCGGAATGGTATCCGCACCACAGACAGTGTACTTCTCGGCGTTGAGTCTCAGTTCCTGGTCCCAAACCGTTTCCCCGCTGTCCTGTCCGGCAAGGTTAAAATAAGCATGGTTTGTCAGACTGCAGACAGTATCCCGGTCAGTAACAGCGCGGTAGTCAATAATGAGACCATTTTTCTCCGTTACCCGGTAGACAACCGTCACATTAAGGTTACCCGGATAATTTTCCTCGCCGTCCGGGCTAAACAGGGTGAGTTTTAATTCTTCGCCTTCCTTACCTTGGGCAATTTCAGCATTCCAAACCTTTTTGTCAAAACCAATTTTCCCGCCGTGCAGGGAATGCTCGCCATCGTTTTTATAAAGCTGGTAGGTCTTGCCGTTGAGCTCGAACTCAGCGTTCCTGATCCTGCTGCCACAGCGTCCGATCAGCGCGCCCACAAATCCGCCCCGGGTTTCATACTCCCCAACCGTTTCATAGCCCAGCGCAACATCTTTGACCGAGCCGTCTTGATCCGGAACACGGATTGCAACAATTGTACCGCCGTAGTTTGTAATATCCACAGACATTCTGCCGTTATCCAGGGTGAACAGTTGTACATCAATTCCCGAAGTCGTAGTACCGAAAGGTTTTTTAGTAATTTTAGTCATTCAATAACACTCCCTTGCTGAATCAAGCTTCTGACCGGCGGTCACAATTTGAAAATATGCTTATCTGTTATTATAGCAAAAGAAACTGGGGGATTCAACCAATAATTTTCGTAACATTGCTAAACCCGCCGTAAGCTTCGGATTGGATTGGCCCAAGCCAATGACCCGGGCTTTAACGCGGCCGGCTTTTGAGGATAAAATTCCAGCCGTCCCGGCACATTTCCTCAATCCCTTTTTGTGCCTTCCAATTAAAAAGCCGTTCCGCCTTGGCGGTATCCGCATAAGCAGAAGCAATATCGCCCGCACGCCGGGCAACTATTCGGTATGGGATATGAACGCCATTCACTTTTTCAAACGCCTTTACAATTTCCAGCACACTGGTGCCATATCCAGTGCCGAGGTTGACCGGCTCTGCCCCCGTGTGTTCCGCGACGTAATCCAAGGCGGCGAGATGCCCTTTCGCCAGATCGACCACATGGATATAATCCCGCACCCCGGTGCCGTCCGGCGTATCATAATCGTCACCGTACACCTTAAGCTCCGGCAGAATCCCGCACGCTACCTGCGCCACATAAGGCAGGAGATTGTTGGGAATGCCGTTGGGGCTCTCCCCAATCAACCCGCTTTCATGCGCGCCGATAGGATTGAAATAACGCAGGAGGACAGCGCTCCAGGACGGATCGGAACGGCATAGGTCCTTTAAAACCTGCTCGATCATCACCTTGGTATAGCCGTAAGGATTTGTGGCCGAGGTGGGGTATTCATCTCGAAACGGCACCGGATTATCCATGCCGTAAACAGTAGCGGAGGACGAAAAAACAATTTTTCTGCAGCCAGCCGCCTTCATCACGTCTAGAAGGGTCAGAGTCCCCGTAATGTTGTTCCAGTAATATTCCAACGGTTTTTCAACCGACTCCCCAACCGCCTTGTACCCGGCAAAGTGAATGACCGCATCGACCGGATTGTGGTCAAACACACCCTGCAGCCCACGGCGGTCAAGGATATCCATCTGGTAAAACTGAAGTTTTTTCCCTGTTATCTGCCGGATTTTATCAACAGCTTCCGCCTTGGAATTGCTGAGATTATCCACAATGACAACTTCATGTCCCGCATTAAGAAGTTCAACGCAGGTATGGCTTCCAATAAAGCCTGCACCACCTGTTACCAATACTGTCATATTTTTATTTCCTTTCGAAACGGTTAATCAATCCGCACGCCGCCGCAGGGGCGGATGCGCAGGACATAGCAGCTTCCTTCACCGAATACCTGCTCCATTCCGCGGCGGTAAAATTCCACATCCTTAAGCGGTACATATGCCTGCAGGGTTCCAGCAAAGCCTCCCCCATGCACCCGAAAAATCCCCTTGCCTTTTAACAGCTGTTCTGACAGCGCAAGGCCCAGGGCAACGCCTTGTTCCGCAGTTGATTTTGCGCTCACTACATTTTGAAGCTTGCAGTAAGAGGAGTGGCCCGATTCCTGCACCAGTTGTAAAAACGTCTTAAAATCGTTTCCCTTGAGCGCGGCAGCCTGTTTAAACACCCGCTCATTCTCCTCCTCAAAGTGGAGAGCCCGCAGGAAAGCACGGTCGCCGCCCGGCAGCTTCCGCAGCTCGGCTACCTGTTCCAGAAGGACGCTAGTATCCACTTCACGGAGCACCTCTTTGCCGAAGCAACCCGCCACAGAGCGCATCTCCGCCGGGATCGCCGCATATTCATCGGTTAAATCGGCGTGGCTACCGCCGGTGTTCACTACGCAAAGAGCATAACCCTGCTCTGTAAAATCATAAGAAATCTGTTCTACCAGCGGGTGGTACTGATCCTTAAAATCAATCATCACTAATCCGCCGACCGAAGAGGCGGCCTGGTCCATCAGGCCGCAGGGCTTGCCAAAGTAGTTGTTTTCCGCATACTGGCCAATTTGCGCAATGACGACTGGATTCACCCCACCACCGTTATACAGCCCACTTAGGATGGTACCTACCAGTACTTCGTAGGCAGCAGAAGATGAAAGTCCCGAACCAGCCAGTACATTTGAGGTAGTGTAGGCGGTAAAACTGCCTATTTTGTAACCGAGTTCCATAAACCGGGCGGCAATTCCCCTTACAAGGGCAGTTGAAGTATTTCTCTCCTCCTCTGCCGGTTCCAATTGGCCAAGCCGGACAACGTTTTCCTCATGCCCTTCAGATTTAATATGGATAACGCCGCTGTCATTGGGCGAGACAACGGCAATTACGTCGAGGTCAATTGATGCGGCAAGAACCCGCCCGCGCTGATGGTCGGTGTGATTTCCGCCGATTTCGGTCCGTCCCGGCGCACTGAATAGGACAAGGTTCTCCTTATCTCCAAAGAGCGACACATATGTATCAACAGCGGAAAGATAGCGCCTTGTCTGCCGTTCAAGCTGTTCCGGGCCGTACAGGCGGAGAAGCGTTTCCTGGTATCCGCCATTCAGTCTCTGTTTCAGTTCTGTCTGGTTCAATGAATCACGTCCTTTACGGTACAAAATAATACAACGTATCCCAAGCGGGAACATAGGGGTGGTGCCTTAAAAAAACACGGTATTCCGGACGGTAGGAAAGCACCTGCGCCGGGATGGCAAACAGGTCACAAGTTCGGTGATAAGCACTTACTGCAAGCTTTGGCATATAAGTTTGTACCTGCCGCCTGCATCCCTCCAGCGCTTCCCGTTCAGCCCCTTCAACGTCGAATTTAATGTAGGTAAGCGGTTCACTCACAGCCTCATCTACCGGAAGCACTTGAATCGTTGCCTGCGCCGCCGGGTCGATCGCAGAGCTGCGCCCAGCTTTCGCGTTGAAATTCAAAACCGCCTTCTTGTTCCAAACACCGTTTTGAAGCAGCCGGATATCCGGCACTCCCTGAAAGGAACGGGAAAGTTTCTTAAAGTTTTTACAGTTTGGCTCAAAGGCATACACCCTCTGGTAGCGGTTTTGGACTATCTGTAAAAATTCCGTCACCGTATCGCCGTCATAAGCTCCCAAATCAGCATAGCATTCCCGGGAACCTAATGTCAAGATACACCGGTATGCTTCTTCCTTTGGCGTTTCACATTCATAGAGATATTCGGGCTTCCCGCTTATTTTGTAGGCGAGGACCGAGCAGAAAACGTGGCGGGACAACTCATCCGCCAGCACACTGTAAACCGCTTCAAACTCCTTAATATGTGCTTCAAAAAATGAACGGTCAAACAGATCGCCGCCAAACAAAGGAACGTCCGGCGCGTATAATTCGTTATCGGCCGCGATCCGTTTTATTTTTCCAACCAGCCCCGGCTCAAAGGCGGCGAAAGCCAGCAGGACGATCATCGGCCCAAAGCGCTTTTCGGCTTCTTCATACCGCAGCACCGGGTACCCCAGGAAACTATGCCCCCGCACATACTCGTCGCTTGCGAAGATACCCGCGACCGGGATGCCGTAATTTTCACAAACGCGGTGGATTTTTTCACACCCGTCTCCCATTCCGTAAATAACGATAGGCCTATCAGCCTGCCGCAGGTATTCCCATAAAAACTGTTTTTCAGGGATTAATTCCATTTTTCCTCCTGAAACAGGGAATCCCCATGCAGACGCACGGGGATTTTGTTTTGTATTCATTAATCTTTAGTGGCCTACTTCCCCATCCGGAAGATCCAAAGGATCGGAATTGTCAGAAGGTTGACGCTCTAACGGTTCCGGCGGAACAGGCGCCTTAGGAGCAACAGGTCCTTCCGGCACGTCGGGGCCTTCCACCCCCGTTACAGGCTCTGCTTTAAGTTCGCCGGTCATCAGCTTCTTGAATTCCTCGCCGTCAATCTTCTCGTGGCCGATCAAGTATTCCGCCACATTGATCATCTGGTCGCGGTGGGCTTCCAGAATATCTCGGCACTGTTCGTAAGCGCTGTCGATAATCTCCCTGATTTCCGCGTCAATTTCAGCCGCCACATTTTCAGAGTAGTTGCGGGACTGGTTGAAATCGCGGCCGAGGAAAACTTCATGGTCAGCCTGCCCGTAAACGATGGTTCCCAGTTTTTCACTGAACCCGTAACGGGTGACCATATCGCGGGCAATTTTTGTCGCACGCTCAATATCATTGGAAGCGCCTGTGGAAATATCGTCAAGCATAAGGCTTTCCGCTACCCGGCCGCCCAGCAGGACAACCAGCTCTTCCTTCATCTCTTTTTTGCGCATATAGCTCTTATCCTGTTCGGGCAGGGACATGGTATAACCACCCGCCATTCCACGCGGAATAATGGAAACCTGATGAACGGGACTCTGAGTTGCACAATGGTAGGTGCAAACGGCATGCCCGGCTTCATGATAAGCCGTTAATTTCTTTTCGGCCGGCGTAATCACGCGGGAGCGTTTTTCCGGCCCGGCAACAACCTTAATGGTCGCCTCTTCAATATCCTTTTCAATAATCGCTTTCCGGTTGTTACGGGCGGCGAGCAAAGCCGCCTCATTGAGCAGATTCTCAAGGTCGGCGCCGGTAAATCCGGCGGTCGACTTCGCGATAACGGAAAGATCTACGTCAAATCCCAGCGGTTTATTCCGGGCATGCACCTTCAGAATTTCCTCACGGCCTTTGACATCAGGGTAGCCGACCATAATCTCACGGTCGAAACGCCCCGGGCGAAGAAGCGCCGGATCGAGAATATCACGGCGGTTCGTGGCAGCGATAATGATAATCCCCTCGTTTGCCCCAAAACCGTCCATTTCCACCAGCAACTGGTTGAGAGTCTGCTCGCGTTCATCGTGTCCGCCGCCAAGACCCGCACCGCGGTGACGGCCAACAGCATCAATTTCATCGATGAAAATAATAGCAGGCGCGTTCTTCTTCGCCTGTTCAAAGAGGTCGCGGACACGGGAAGCACCTACGCCGACGAACATCTCAACAAAGTCGGAACCGGAAATGGAGAAAAACGGCACCCCCGCTTCACCCGCGACCGCTCTTGCAAGAAGGGTTTTACCGGTACCGGGAGGGCCCATCAGCAGGACGCCTTTCGGGATACGAGCGCCGAGTTCATTGAATTTTTTGGGATTTTTGAGGAAGTCTACAATTTCCACAAGCTCGGCCTTTTCTTCATCAGCACCAGCCACGTCAGCAAAGGTCGCCTTTTTCCCCTGAGTCAGGCCGTTTTTGGCGTTCATCTTGCCAAACTGGTTGATCTTTCCCCCGCCCTGCTGGCGCATGATGATAATCCAGAAAACAACCATCACACCGATCATCAGAAGCGTCGGTAAGAAATTAAGCAGCCAAGAGTTGTCCTGAATTGGCAGATAGTTAAATGTAATTTTACTGTCGGGATGCGCCGCGTTGTATTCCACCACCATTGGTTCTACGAGTTCAACGAACAGCCCGACATTCGGCACCTTATAAACCAAGGTCTTTTCCCGGCCCTCTACAGTTGCCTGGAGTTCGCCGGTACCAAGGTCAAGTTCAAATTTCTTCACCTTGTTCTGCTGGAAATAATCCACCACTTCGGAATAGGCAACCTGTTCCGAAGGTGCGCGCAGGAAATTCATCATGAACATAAATGCCACGACAAGACCAGCAAGCACAAGGATATATACTAATACGCTCTTTCCCTTTTTACCCAAAATCTCAGCTCCATTTTCACACGAAAGTTTTAAGATTCCAACAGGTTCTGACTGCGTTGTTTAAGCGCCATACCTATTCGGAATAAACTTCCGGCTTCAAAATTCCAACATAAGGCAGGTTGCGGTACTTTTCCGCATAATCAAGGCCATAACCCACTACAAATTCATCCGGTACGACGAAGCCAAAATAATCAGCGGAAACGTCAGCCCGGCGGCGTTCCGGTTTATCCAAAAGGGTACACAGGCGGATAGAACTCGGTTCCCTCTGCCTGAGAAGCCCGGTGATATAGCTCAGCGTCATACCGCTGTCAAGAATATCCTCTACAATGAGGAGATCCTTTCCCTCAAGCTCCTGATCCAGGTCCTTAATAATTTTGACAACACCGCTGGTCTTAACATCCGCACCATAGCTGGAAACCGACATAAAATCAATCTCGCAGGGAACGGTAATGGCCCGCATCAAATCCGCCATAAAGACAACGGAGCCTTTCAAAACGCTTACCATCATCAGGTTTTTACCGGCGTAGTCCGCACTGATTTTAGCGCCGAGCTCTTTCACCTTACTGTGAAGTTCCTCTTCGCTAATCAGAACCTTTAAAATATCGTCTGTCATACCTGCATCCTTTCAGTTTTTCTCTATTTTTTGAATCACCAAATATTTTTTAGTCCCTTCATCGGGCGCCGCGCGGCGGCTGGGGCCAAATCCCTCCGCCCAGATAACACCCCTCTCATCCGCCAAAACAGCAAGCAGCCCGCGTTTTTCCAAGGGTATTTTCGCCTCATTATAAAGCTTTTTAAGGCTTTTCGTCACCCCACGTCGGAACAAGGCCATTTCATCGCCAGGCAAACGGGAACGTACGGTTATATTGCCTAATATTTTATCACAGTCCAAAATATCAGTTGCGAAATTTCTATTAACATTTTCCTCCAAGCCGCCAGAGGGTACAATATTTATATTATAGGCGACACCACTCGGAAATGTCAACCTTCCCGTTTCAAGGGGAAACGCGCAGAAACGAGCAGGGGCCTCTTTTTCATGAAATGAAAGCAGGTGTTTTTCAACTATTGCAGTAACTCCGCCGGACATATTTATTGTCCCGTGATTAAGCCGAATTATTTGGTCGAGCTCCATCAATTTTTCACGGCCTGCCCGCAACCCATTTTCGCGGCAGATCAACATCAGCATTCGGCGGCGTACCGCGTCTGGCTGCTCTGCAAGAAATGGAGCGGAATACCCACCGTTTTCATCCGCATCACAGAGCAGGCGTGCCGCCGTTTCCCAAAGAAAGCGGTCATCTTCACAAAGCGATTCTAGCGTGCCGGACAGCGTTTCCAAAAAAGACGGATTAATTTTTTGCAGCGGCGGCACTGCCTCAAGCCGGATCCGGTTGCGAGAATAAGAAACGTCCGCATTACTGCTATCGGCTACAAAATCAAGCCCGTTTTCTGCACAATAACGTTCAACCTCTTCCCGGGTCACACCTAAAAAAGGGCGGATGACCGCCCCACGAACCGGCGGGATCCCGCAGAGGCCATGCAGCCCCGTTCCCCGCGCCAAACGGAACAGAACGGTTTCAGCCTGATCGGAAAGGGTGTGGGCGGTTGCAATTTTGGTTCCTTTCCCGTAGCCGGCCGCCGTTTCCCGGAAGAAACGGTACCTTAGCTCTCTGCCGCATTCTTCTATACCAATTCCCCGTTCTTTTGCGAGCGCCGCCACGTCTTTCGATAAAACATGGCAGGGTATCCCATATTTTGAACAGAGGGAACGTACAAAGGCCTCGTCCCGGTCACTTTCTACCCCACGCAACTGATGGTTGACATGGCAGACGGCAAGCTTCAGCCCGTACTGGGGAAGATCCCTGGCCAGACAGTGAAGGAGAGCGACCGAATCAGCGCCGCCGGAAACTCCGGCGACAACCCGGTCACCCTCTTTTAACAGTTCATATTTCCGAATTGTTTCTAGTACCTTACTGATCATCCCTGTAACTCTCCAGCGAGGTAAACAGCGTATGTGCGCCGTCCCAATGCATCCGGACGGTATCGGTTTCCCCATGGCGGTTTTTTGCGACGATGCATTCCGCAATATTCTGCTCTTCCGATTCCTGGTTATAATAGGCGTCACGGTAAAGGAACATGACAATATCAGCGTCCTGCTCGATCGAGCCGGATTCACGCAGGTCAGATAGCATTGGCCGGTGATCGGTACGGGAGTCCGGCGAACGGGAAAGCTGCGACAGGGTGACAACTGGCACATCTAACTCCTTTGCCATGATTTTAAGATTTCTGGTAATTTCAGAAATCTCCTGAACGCGGTTGCCGTCGCGCCGGCCGGTACTCATCAACTGTAAGTAGTCGATGACGACCAGGCCTAGATTCGGCAGCCGGCGGAGCTTCGCCTTCATATCCGCGACCGTTGCGCTCGGGATATCGTCAAGGTAAATCTCGGTCTGGGAAAGGATTTCCGCTGCCGAAGCAAGACGAACCCACTCATCAGCAGTCAGCGTCCCCATCCGGAGGTTATGGCTTGAAATCCGCGCTTCGCTCGAAAGCATCCGGCTGACCAGCTGCTCTTTAGACATTTCAAGAGAAAAAATGGCGACTTGTTTTCCTGAAAGCTTCGCCACATTGGTCGCCATATTCAGGACAAAGCTGGTTTTCCCCATGGCGGGCCGGGCGGCGATTAAAATCAGGTCTGATTTATTGAGTCCTGTTGTAATCCGGTCAAGCCCAGAGTAGCCCGTTTTCAAGCCCAGGTATTTGCTGCGCTCATCCGAGCTCAGCTTCTGGAGCTGGTCATACGTCTGGATGATGACGTCATTTATCTTAGTGAGCCCCGTGGCGTCGCGCCCCTGCCGGATCTCAAAAATCCGCTGCTCCGCCAGGTCGAGCAGGTTTTTCGCATCGCCCTGCGACTCGTTTACATTGTCGATAATCTCATGTGCCACCTGGATCAGAGAACGGAGATAGCTGCGCTCCTGGACAATGCGGCAGTAGCTTTCCACGTTGGCAGTGGTAGGGACCAAATCCATCAGCTGCGCCAGGTAGACCTTTGCGGACTGCTCAGAATCGAAAATCTGGGCACTGACCGCCTCGTTCAAAACAGTGATATAGTCAATTGACCGCGCGGTGGAAAACATGGTGATCATCAAGGAAAAAAGCTGCTGGTGCTGGCGCAGGTAAAACGAGTCGCTCTTTATATATTCGAGCGCAGTGGAAATACAGCCCGGGTCCAGTAAAATTGCACCCAGAACCGATTGTTCCGCCTCAATGCTGTGGGGCAGCTGGGCGGTTTCCAATGTCAACGTTTCACTGACAGCCATAACATCCTCCTGCTTTTACGCTTCCACGACTTCAACCTTAATATTCGCAACAACGCCGGAATGGAGCTTCACCTCGGCGGAAAAGGTTCCGTAACCTTTGATATCCTGAGAGAGGGAAATTTTCTTTTTATCGACATCCATCTGGTACTGATTCTTGATTTCGGCCGAAACCTCTTTCGCCGTCACGGCGCCGAACAGCTTCCCATTCGCACCTGCTTTGGCCGCAACCTTAACAATTTTCCCTTCCAGCTTTTTTGCAGTTTCCTGCGCGTTTGCAAGCTCAACAGCGGCGTGATGTTCCTTTGCCGCATCCTTTGCTTTTTTCTCATTCATCGCCTGTGCGTCCGCCGCTACGGCAAGACCGCGCTTAATCAGAAAATTCTGAGCGTATCCATCCGCCACATTTACCAAATCCCCGGCTTTTCCGGTTCCCTTTACATCCTGCTTTAAAATAACTTTCATTCAGGTTTCCTCCTTGGCTGTTATATTAGTCTTTTCACTAATCCGCTCTGGAAACGAGCGTCTCATAATAATGGTCAATGGCCTCTAAAAGTTTTTCTTTCGCCTCCCCAGCAGTCACACCCTTGAGCTGGGCGCCCGCCATAGTGTGGTGGCCGCCGCCGCCCAGATATTCCATGACGACCTGAACGTTCAGGTCGCCCATCGAGCGGGCCGAAAGGCTGATGTCACTGCCGGTATTATAAATAACGAAAGAGGCGTCAACCTCATTAATACCGAGCAATTCGTCCGCCGCCTGCGGGGCAACGATCCGGATATCCTCAAAGTTCTGGGAACTGATGGCGATGGCGCAGTTGCGGTAAATCTCAGCGTTTTGAACAAGGCTTGAACGGCGCTGATAATCATCCATTGTACTGGAGAAGAGCTTTCGCACCGCAACGGTGTCCGCACCGATCCGGCGCAGATAAGCCGCCGCTTCGAAAGTGCGCACCCCCGTTCTGATGGCAAAGTTGCGGGTGTCCAGCATGATACCGGAAAGAAGCGCCTCCGCATCATCCCGGGTGGGACGGCAGCGGTCGCCAAAATACTGAACCAGTTCTGTCACCATTTCTGAAGTGGAGGAGGCAAACGGCTCATGGTGGAACACCACCGCGTTGTCAATATGGTTGACCATTTTCCGGTGATGGTCAATTACAACCACGTTTTTGCACATCTTATACAATTCGTTAGACTCTACAAACAACGGGTTGTGGGTATCCACCACAATCAAAAGGGTGCGGCGGGTAACGTAGTCCTTTGCAACGCTCGGATGGATGAAAAGGTTGTCATCCCCATTTTCGCTCACCTTTGAGATCAAGGAAGAGGCAAGGGAACTTTCCCGGTCAATCGCAATAATCGCTGGCTTACCCAGCCGCCTGATTGCCCGCGCGAGGGCGACGGCGCTGCCGACGCAGTCCAGGTCGGACGCATGGTGCCCCATAACAATCACGTTTTCGCTGGTCTCCACCAGTTCAAGGAGAGCCGTCGCAATGATCCTGCTCTTGACACGGGTATGCTTTTCAATCCCCTTGGAGATGCCGCCGTAAAAGTCGTACCCATTGACCGTCTTGATTACCGCCTGGTCGCCGCCACGTCCCAGCGCCATATCCAGGGACTGACGGGCGGCCGCCTCGTTTTCGCTCATATCCTTCCCTTCACAGCCCACGCCGATGGAAAGGGTAGCCGGAACCCGCTCGTTGGCAATGATTTTACGGGTGCGGTCAAGCAGAGCAAAACGGGTCTCAACAATTTTATCAAGATGGCGCTTTTCTACCATAGCCAGATACCGGTCGTGAGACAACCGCTTGACAAACCCGTTCGTCTCAGAGAAGTACTGCTCGATGACGCCGTCAATCTCACCGAGAATCTGGGATTTTTCGCTCTCTTTGGCGTTCTGAACCAGCTCGTCATAGTTGTCTATTACCAAAATCATGACGCAGGGCCGGGAAAGCCGGTATTCCTGCGCGATATTTTTAAGCATGGTGTTGTCCACAAAATAAAGGATATCCACCGGCAGCTTGTGCGCTTCCGAATGGAACCCAAAAGCGGTGTAGTGTTTGCCGCCGTAGCTCAAATCAACCCCGTTAGGCAGGTAAAAGCTCTCAACCGGCGTACGGGATATTTCGTCCAGCGACGAGCCGTACAGGTCATAATCCCCCAGGACATGTGCTCGAAAGCTCTCGCTGTACCACAGGATTTCACGCTTTTCCCCCACCACCAGCACGGGAAGCGGAAAGCGGTTGAGAGCCTCCCGGTCAGGTGTGTCAAGCCGCTTGGCAATCTCCCCGAGCAGCCGGAAAGAATCCCGGCGGATAAACCGGAAGCGGATAATTGTCACAATGAGCATGATCGCGAACGCCCCCGCGAACGCCCACATCCATTCGTTGCCGGAAAAAAACGAAGCGGCTGTCAATCCTCCGCAAATCAGCAGCAAAACGACCAGACAAGCTTTCATTTGCCACATTTTTTTCGGATTCATTGACAGCCACCTCTATTTCTTCAGTTCTTATTCCCTATTTTACATCATGTGCAGAGGAGTTTCAATAAAATTCGGAAATTAATCGAAGAAAGGGGGATTAGATTTCCATAATGATCGGTAAAATCATTGGAGCGCGTTTGGTTTTTTTGTAAATAAAGTTGGAAAGATCATCCTTGATCGAAGTCTTGATAACACCCCATTCCCGCACAGAACGGGAAGCGCAGTCGGCCAGAACGCCACCGATCCGCACACGGGCTTCTTCCATCAGCTCTTCAGATTCTCGGACGTAGACAAAGCCGCGGGAGACGATATCCGGACCGGCAACCACCTCGCCGGAGGTGCCGTCCATGGTGACGACCACGATGATCAGGCCATCCTGTGCGAGGTGTTTTCTATCCCGCAGGACAATAGAACCCACATCGCCGACGCCGTAGCCGTCAACGAAGACGCGGCCTGCCGGGACAGTCCCGATTGTTTTCATTTCAACACCATCTAATTCAATTACCTGGCCGATGTCGCCGATCAGAATATTAGACGGCGGGATTCCCACCGCCTGAGCCAGCTGGCTATGCTTTTTCAAATGCTTGTACTCACCGTGGACCGGGATAAAGAACTTCGGTTTTACCAAGGAGAGCATCAATTTTAGCTCATCCTGGCAGGCATGCCCGGAAACGTGGACGTCGTACATTTTCTCAAAGACAACCTCCGCCCCAAGGCGCATCAATTCATTGATAACCCGGTTAACATGCTTTTCATTGCCCGGAATCGGCGTGGCAGAGATGATGATAAAGTCGTCCGAGGAAACGGACACTTTCCGGTGTTCGCCCGCCGCCATGCGGGAAAGCGCGGACATCGGCTCACCCTGGCTGCCGGTGGTGATGATAATCAACTTGTCGTCCGGGTAGCGGCCAATCGCGTCGATATCAATCATGACGCCGTCCGGAATATGCAGGTAGCCGAGCTCAAGGGCGACGTTGACCACGTTAACCATGCTGCGGCCTGAAACCGCCACCTTCCTGCCGGAGCGAACCGCGTTGTCGACAATCTGCTGTACCCGGTGGATGTTGGAGGAGAAGGTTGCAATAATGATCCTGCGGCTTTCCGCCTGCTTGAACAAGCGTTCGAAAGACTCGCCGACCTTCCGCTCGCTCATGGTAGAACCGGGGCGCTCGGCGTTGGTCGAATCGGCCAGCAGGCAAAGGACGCCGCGGTTGCCGAGTTCGGCAAAACGCGCAAGGTCAATAATCTCGCCCTGAATCGGCGAAAAATCAACCTTAAAGTCGCCGGTCTGGACAATAATGCCGGCCGGGGTGTAGATTGCAAAGGCAACCGCGTCCGGGATGGAGTGGTTGACCGGAATGACTTCAACCGACATACAGCCCATTTTGACCATGTCGCGCGGTTTAATAACATTCAAATTCGCGGAACGGAGCAGGCCATGCTCCTTAAGCTTGCCCTCGACCAAACCAAGGGTCAAACGGGTACCGTAAACCGGCACATTGAATTTTTTGAGAAGATAGGCCAGGCCGCCGATGTGGTCTTCGTGCCCATGTGTCAGAATGACGCCGCGGATCCGGTCCTTGTTCTTTTCAACGTAAGTAAAATCCGGGATGACGATGTCTACCCCGAGCATGTCCGCATCCGGGAAAGCAAGGCCGCAGTCCACAATAAACATATCCTGCCCGCATTCATAGCAGGTCATGTTTTTGCCGATTTCATTCAGGCCCCCAAGCGGAATAATCCGCACCGGTGTTTTTCTGCGCTCTTTGGCGCCAGGCTGTTTTCCGCCTGTTTTTCTGCGGCCACTGGACTGGGTATTCTGCGCCGCTTTTTTCTGGGTGTTTTCTGCACCCTTTTCTTGAGAGCTCGAAGCGGGCTTAGCCGCTGTTTTCTTTGAAGTTTTTTTCTGCTGACCGGAAGGCCGTCTGCGGGGCGCTCTTTTCTTTTCCTGCTGCGGCTGTGTTTCCACCGCTGATGCTAGCTGCTCCAGTTTTTTTAATTCTTCCATAAATACCTCTTTTCAACCATATAAAACGTTTTCATTTTCAGCGTGATTTTTTCGATCAAGGACGGTTTTTTAAAAAATAGGAATACAACAACTAAGCAGGGTAAAAATTACCCCGCAGCGCATTTTGCTTATTAATACCGTACCCCGACTATGTAGGCAGGCGGTAAACAGAAAAAGGGTACGCGCGTACCCTTTTTCCCTTCGTGTTTGTCCGCCTGTTCCGCGTTTCCTATAAGAAAAATGAAGGGTGTGAAAAGAAACGCAAACTGCAATAAAATCTCAACCGAACATATAGATACGGTTTTAGTTTACCTGTTTTGGGAATAAAAGTCAAGCATCCGGCCGGTCCGTCCGAAAAGTTAGGGCGACCAAAGTATTAACAAAGCGGGCCTTTTTTAATCAGGTCTTCATAAAAACCGCAGAGCTCTTCCGCAGTTTCGCTGTCCCGGCTCTCGGCGTAAATAAAGATCCCTCTGCCGGATTTCGCCGGCCGCAGCAGCAGTTCGCCGCGTTTGTCGCGCAGGCGGACCCCTTCGCCTATCCCGCTGGATACGGCGCCAATCCGTTTGAAAATATCAGAGATCTTTTCATTGATCTCCACCTGGCGTACGGCGGTTGAAAAAGCGGGGACAGCTTTCAAAGCTTCCGTCAGTGTTTGTCCGCTCTCTTTAAGGTAATGCAGCACTTCCACGGCCAGGAGAAGTCCGTCCTCCGCAAAAGGTTCAGCCGCGGCCAATACCCTTGCATATTCGTCGGAACGGTCGCAGGGGCAAACAGCGTATCGGTAGGCCTTATGCCGGTAGCGTTCCGCAAGCTCATCCACCGCGGCAAGCAAAGTATTTGGAACTGAAACGTCCTCCCCTTTCCCGAACCGGGCGGCGCAGACTAAGGCGATCAGCCGCTCATGAGGGACAAACCCCACGGTTTCATCAAAGACGGACAAACGGGTGCCGTCGGCCGACAGTCCGAAAAACGGGCCGGAAGAAACATCGGCCCCCAGCCGCTCCAATACCCGGCGGAGAAGCCTGCCGGACGGCGAAAGCGGAGGTTTCAGCCGGACCGACATCCCCTCAAGCGAGCCGCCTTTCCGGACCAGATGCGCTTCATATAGCTTGCCCATCCCGCTGAAATCAACTTCCCGGCCGAACCCGGAGGAAACGGCCCTCTTATATTCGCCCCTGTTCAAAAAGCCCTCCAATTTCCTCTCGTTTGCCCTCGTCATGGGAAGTCCCCCGTCCTGGCTGAGGCAAAGGGAAACATGGTCACCCTGAACGCGGAGGTAAACGCCGAAATCACAGCCTCCCTGGTTGAGGCAGTAGCGGAATTTAGGCGCGACCCCAGCGCCGAACCGCCAGCCTTCCGCCCCGGCGGCGGCGATTCCAGAAAGGACGGCGCTTTCAAGGGCGGCGGCGGTTTCACTTCCGTCGTTTCCCACGCCGACGATACAGTTCTTTTTCAGGCTTGCAAGGGCAGAGCCGAGCGTCGCGCAAAACTGGGGAGTTACTACGCTCCCCAACTCGCCTTCAATTCCGTCCTCTTCGCAGATAATTTCCTGCACATCCCCCTGCTGCAGGTTTCTCTTGAGCTCCAACCCGGCGGGGACGGTTTTGTAATCCCAAACTTTGACCCGGGGGTGGACAAACGCATGGGAGGAGACAACCGCATGACGGCCCACAACAGCATACTCAAAAACGCCTGATCCGGTCTCCAAAACCGCGTCTTCACAAATAACGGCCTGGTTGACGCTGCAAAGGCTTCCAACCGTTACACCCGGCAGCAGGACGCCTCCCCGGATTTTACTGCCGCGCCCGACTGAGACATTGTCGCATAAAACGCTCCCCGCGCCGAGGGTCACCCCTTCTCCCAGAGACACATTTCCACCGATATAGACCGGCGGATGGATTTCAACTCCCGGCGGGCAGTTGACTACGTTTTCCGCATTTCTGACCACGGAACGAACCTCGCAGTCCACTTTTCCCTCCAACATATCGCTCTGGCAGTCAATATAGCTTTTGATGTCGCCGATATCTTTCCAGTATCCCTTGGCTTCGTAGGCGTAGAGCGGCATTTTGCGGCGGAGCATCTCCGGGAAAATATCAAAGGAAAAGTCAGAGGATTCCCCGTCCGGAATCAGTTCCAGAACAGCGGGCGACAGGATATAAATCCCCGTATTGGCAAGCCCGGTCACACAATTAAGACGAGAAGGCTTTTCCAGAAAGCCCGTGATTCTGCCGTTTTCTCCCGCCTGGACAAGGCCGTATTCCCGGGGGTCGTCCACTCTGGTGACAACAAGGGTAGCGGCGGCCTTTGACTGTTTGTGGAACGCAAAAGCGGCGGTCAGGTCGAAATCGCACATCGCGTCTCCGCTGATCACCAAAAAGTCTTCGTTTACTTTCGCCGCGTTTTTCACACTTCCCGCCGTTCCAAGCGGTTCGTCCTCATAAGCAAAGGAGAGCGGGATTCCCTTGTACTCTTCGTCCGGGAAATGAGCAGTCAGCCGGTCCGCCAGGTACATCAAGGTCAGCACAGCCCTGTCACAACCGTGTTTTTTCAAAAGGTCGAGGATATAGTCCACAACCGGCCGGCCGCAGAGGGGGGCAAGGGGTTTGGGAATCTCGCAGGTTAAGGGGCGCAGGCGGCTGCCTTCTCCGCCCGCCATAATGACAGCATACATATGAAACAGTCCTTTCCGGATAATCCGCCTTTTTGAAAGGCATTTTTTCAAAATCTGTATTCACAAGGTGAACGCCATTCAATTTCGGATAGATTTTTACCCAAAGACGAGTACTTCAACGCTGCGAATACAGCTTCTTAGTATTATTGTCATTTTCTCCACTGTTTATCAGCAAAAATATGTACAGGTTTTCTTCCATTTTATAGTGTCATTTTAATTGATTTATGGTATACTGGAATAAGTTTAAGCTCTTTTACAGATGTATTTTATCCCTGGGGGATTAAACGATGAACGCGGCAGCTTTAACAGATGCCGCGAAAAAATTTCTGAAGGTGAAAATTGTGAACAAAAACTATGACGTCATTGTTGTCGGAAGCGGCGTGGCCGGGCTTTACTGCGCGCTCAACTTAAAGCCTGACGCCAAAGTCCTTCTTCTGTGCAAACGCCAGCTTACCCTGAGCAACTCTTCTCTGGCGCAAGGCGGTGTGGCTGCGGTAATCGACGAGGAAAACGACAGCATTGCATCCCATCAAAACGACACTCTCATCGCCGGCGGATTCAAAAACAACCCCGATTCGTTGAAGCTCCTTGTCACCAAAGGGCCGGAGGAGGTCCGGAAGCTGATCGACTACAACGTTGATTTCGACCGAGACGGGAATGGAAACATCCATATGACGCTGGAGGGCGGCCATTCCAAGCCGCGGATTCTTCACCATAAAGACTGCACCGGCCGCGAAATTGTTGAAAAGCTGATCGAAGCCGTCAAGAAGCTCCCCAACGTGACCATTATGGAAGACACCATGGTTTGCGACCTGAAAAAATCGGCCCACGGGTTCAGTGTCGATACGCTCCACGTCAAGGAAAACCGCCGCGAGGAATACTCAGCGCACTTCTGCCTTCTTGCCACCGGCGGAATTGGGCGCGTTTATAAATACACCACCAACTCAAAAATTGCCACCGGCGACGGGATCGCCCTCGCCTACCGGATCGGGGCAAAGATTAAAAACCTGCACCTGGTACAGTTCCACCCCACCGCCTTTAACAATTCAAACACCCGGGAATGCTTTTTGATTTCCGAGTCGGTCCGCGGCGAAGGCGCTTACCTGCTCAACTGCAACAAAGAGCGTTTTATGGACCGGTATGACGAACGGCTTGAACTCGCCCCGCGCGACGTCGTCTCCCAGGCGATTATCAAAGAGGAGGCCCGGACAGGCAGTTATAAATTTTACCTGGATATCACCTATAAACCGGCCGATTTCATCCGTAACCGTTTTCCAATGATCTATCAGAACCTGTTGAAAGAGGGTTATGATATGACCAAGGACCTGATTCCTGTCTACCCCTGCCAGCACTACCTGATGGGCGGCATCGATGTGGGCCTTCACAGTGAGACAAGCATAGATGGGCTCTATGCGGCGGGCGAGTGCTCCCATACCGGCGTTCATGGGAACAACCGCCTTGCCAGCAATTCCCTGCTGGAGGCGCTCGTTTTCTCCAAGCAGGCCGCGTTGGACATCAACGAAAAACTGAGTGGAAACCTGCCGGAAATTATTCCATATAATTTTCCAATACAGACGGACCCCAAACCGCTTCCGCCGGGTACCCGTACCGAAGTCCGCGCCATCATGCAGAAAGCGCATTTTGTTGTGCCCAACCCGGCCGAGGCCCTGCGCGGTTTTGAGCGCCTGCGCGAACTCAAGCATTTCCTGGACGACGGGAACTTTGAAGTAACGCCGGATTTCATAGAGGCGCGGTCTCTGACTACCGTCGCCTACCTGATGCTCAAAGAGATGATCTGACCACGGAGGACCGAAGATGAAATTACCACAGTTTTATATCGACGACCTGATCAAACGCGCTATTTCTGAAGATATCAATTACATCGACGTGACCACCGACTACCTTGTGCCGGAGGGAAGCGTTTCGTCCGCCAGATTAATTTCAAAGGATGAAGGCGTTGTTGCCGGGATCGAAATCGGGATGCGCGTCTTTGAACTGCTGGACAGCAATGTGGAATACTCCATTCTGAAGCCGGACGGCTCCGCCGTTTCAAAAGGGGACGTCATCGCTGAAATCAAGGGAAGCACCGCCACCCTGCTCAAGGGAGAACGGACCGCCCTGAACCTGATGCAGCATATGTCCGGCATTGCGACTGAGACAAACAAATGCGTTAAGCTGATTGAGGGAACCCGCGCCACCATTGCGGAAACACGCAAAACCCTGCCGGGGCTCCGGCCGCTCCAGAAATACGCCGTCGTCACAGGCGGCGGGGTCAACCACCGCTATAACCTGAGCGACGCCGCAATGCTCAAGGACAATCACATTGATGCATATGGTTCCCTTACCAAAGCGGTTGAGGCGCTCCGCTCCAAGGTGGGGCACATGGTCAAAATTGAGGTGGAGACCCGGAACCTGGAAGAGCTGGACGAGGCGCTCGCCGTAGGGGCGGACGTCATTATGCTTGACAATATGGATTGCGCCACCATGAAAAAGGCGGTCGAAATTACAAACGGGCGGGCCAAACTGGAGGCCTCCGGCAATATCACCTACGCGAATATCCGGGAGGTTGCCGAAACCGGTGTGGATATCATTTCACTTGGCGTGCTGACCCACTCAGTCAAATGCTTTGACATTTCCATGCGGATTCAGACAAAGGGATAAAGATAAAAAAGCGGCATCGAGCGGTGCCGCTTTTTATGCTTTCCCGGCCGTCCTGCGGCCATGCCCAATGATTGAAAAACATTATAAAAGGGCTCTGCCGGCGGCAGAGCCCTTTTGTTCAGCCTTGTTCAAGTCGATTCCTGTTATAAAGCCGGTATCGCCCGGTTGTTCCAGGCAAAATAAGAAAATTCTTTACCACATCAAATTCGTACGAACTCCACTCTTGCTTTCCTCTTTGACAACGATAAAAGGCGGTCATGTTCACGGGTACTCCGGATTTGAAGCGGTTTTTCATATCTTACCTAAATCAATAAGTAAAAGACCGCCATAATCAGGATAGTATCCGCGCCTTCGTTAATGAGCAGCAAAAGCAGCCCAATCAGGATCAGCTGGTCGGTCTCCAGCCCAAGGCGCTTTACAAACCCTTCGAGCGCACCCGAAGTGAAAAACGAGGGGGGCTGCTGCGGCTGCTGGTTTTGCGGCGATCCGGAAAGTCCTACCGGCATGGCGTGATGAACAGGCGCAGGGCTATGCCCTTCCTGCCCGTTCCTGAGCGAAGAGGTTGTTCGGTGCTGCTGGTTTTGACGTTGTTGATTTGAACGCTGCTGGTTCCGGTGCTCCTGTTGAGCGTTTTGTTCCTGGTGGTGCTCCCCGGAATTGGCCGGGTGCTCACTTTCCTGCTGGGCGGCGGCTCTGGCCGCGTTGCTGCGCTGCAAACGCTCGTTTGCAATCCGCTGCATTTCCATTACGCGGCGAATTGCGTCCTGCTGCATTGTGCGTACCTCTGTGTTGGTATAATTCCGTTCCGGCACCGTCAATCACCACCAAAAAGTTTTCCTAAAATCCCGCTCTCCCGCAGGGCCGGCAGCAATGAAATCAGCTGCATCAGCCGCAGCGCTTCGTCCACCCGGTGCTGCCGTTCCTGCTTAAGATGGGGGCGCAGCGCGCGGATTAACGCCGTGTTTTTATCGTCGTGTTTCATGTTTTTCAAAACGTTTTGTACTTTTAAAAGCGAACCGATGTCAATCCCGCCTAAGTCAAGGCCTCCTAAATTGAGCCCGCCCTGGTTCTGCCCGGATGAATCATCCCCGTTTGAGTTCCCATTCTGTCCCAGCATTGAGGTAAGGGCGTTCAGGTCAATTCCGCTTAAATCAGGCCCATCATGGCTTTGGCTGGATGAACGGCCCGCGTTGCCATTATCATTCTGGTTTCCATTCTGGCCAAGCATTGAACTGATGGCTCCCAAATCGAGCTGGCTGTTCTGCCCGCCCAGCATTCCTGCAATCTGCTTGAGGTTTTCCTGCCCCTCATTGCTGCTTAAAATGTCTTGCAGTTTCGCCATCAGATCATCCATTTGCTCAACCCCCCATCAATTTTTTCAGCAGTTCCTTCGCCTGGGGCGAATCCATTAGTTTTGATGCCAATTCTGGGTTTGAAAGCACCTGCTTAAGCTGGTCATTCTGCCCTTTTGACTGTTTCAAAAGTACATCCGCATTCCCATTTTCAAGTGTTTTCCGAAGTGTTTCCGGGTCTGTCCCCAATTTTTTCCCCGCCATTTTGAGAAGCATATTTAACTGCGCCTGCGAAAATTCATTCGCCATACGGCTATCCCTCATTTCATAAAGCTATTCCCTATATTTTATTTCTATGCTACAATATTTGTGAATAGTACCGGGAGGAATCGGCATGAGAATTGTTGCCCTGTCAGACACCCACCGTGATTTTTTCGCGGCTCTGGAAATTGTAAAGCGCCACCTGATGAACGCCGACGTCTTTATCCACCTGGGCGATGGGATGAGGGAATGGGATGACATCCGCGCTCTCTACCCTGATAAGCGAATGCTCGCCGTCCGCGGAAACTGTGATTTTTCGTCGAACGAGCCGGCAGCAGGCGTACTCGCCTGCGAGGATGGACATAAGATTTTTTATACCCATGGACATCTCTACAACGTCAAATCCACGCCGGACGACCTGATGCGGGCGGCCCGTGAAAAAGGCTGTGACATTGCGCTGCACGGGCACACCCATACCGCCTGCGAATTTTACGAAGACGGCCTTTACCTCCTCTGCCCCGGAAGCCCCTCCTGCCCGAAAGATTCTCCGCCGGGTTACGGGATTATCGATATAACGCCCGCCGGCGTCGTTTTAAACAGGGTGACATGGACGCCATAAGGGGATGGATAAATGCCAAAGCGCCTGCGTTATCACCTTGAGCCCCAAAAAGGCTGGATGAACGACCCGAACGGGCTCTGCTTTTTCAAAGGGCAGTACCACTCCTTTTTCCAACACTATCCATATGCGCCGAATTGGGGTCAGATGCATTGGGGACACGCTGTCAGCGAAGATTTGATCCACTGGACAGAAGTTCCC
Organism: Oscillospiraceae bacterium; assembly: GCA_902766785.1. Lineage (GTDB taxonomy): Bacteria > Bacillota > Clostridia > Oscillospirales > Ruminococcaceae > Metaruminococcus_A. Next base: position 79,778 of record CACXEO010000048.1, read on the forward strand.
ATTGCTCTTTTCCCCGACCAGCCATACGAGGACGACGGCGGACGTTTTTCAGGAAGCGTGGTTGTAAAGGACGGCCTTCTCTACCTTTTTGCACCTCTGTTTCCCATGAGCGTGGGCAGACCCAATCGCTGGCTGTCAGTTGGGACGGCCTGCACTTTGAAAAATACGCCTGGAACCCGGTCATCGCCGAACCGCCCGCCGAGGGGAGCCGGGATTTCCGCGACCCGAAGGTCAGCTTTTTTGACGGCTGTTACCACATGGTATGCGGCACCGGGAAGGGCGGCGTCGGAAAAGTGGTACATTACGCCTCGAACGACCTCTACCACTGGGATTATCAGGGCGTCCTGATTGAAGGGGCGCAATACGGTACGGTGATTGAATGCCCGGACTTTTTCAAATTCGGCGACCGCTATGTCCTGATGTTCTCCCAGATGGACCGCCCCACCCACGCGGCAATGTTCCTCACCGGAGCATTTGACGGAACGGCCTTCACCCCGGAAACAGAGCAGTCCCCGGAAGCCGTCCCGCAGTTCTACGCGTCCCAGAGCTTTGAAGCGCCGGATGGATGGCGGATTGTCATCGGCTGGCTTTACGACTGGAAAAAAGAACTGGACGAGGACGCGACTACGCGGGCGCGCTCACCATCCCGTGGAAATTCACGTTGGACCGGGATGGTGAAATTCGTCTTTTCCCGGTGCGGGAAGCCGCCGAGCTGTTGGCCGAGCAGGACGGACTGGTAAAAATTAAGGGGGATATCATCGAAGTCGCCGGGAAAAGCTTGCCAATTGCCTTGCGCGAACCGGTAAAAGATGTTAAAATCCTAAAGGACGCGAAAACCGTAGAGGTGTTTCTAAACGGGGGCAAAGCCTCCTATACCCTCTGGTTTGGAAAATAAACGACGCAGAAGGAGAATCAGGATGGAACAGTACAAACAGGAATTTATAGAGTTTATGGTGGAGAGTGAAGTGCTGAAGTTCGGCGAGTTCACCCTGAAGAGCGGGCGGAAATCCCCCTTTTTCATGAACGCGGGCGGCTACGTCACCGGCACACAGCTCCGCAAACTCGGCGAATATTACGCTAAGGCGATCCATGATAACTTCGGAACTGATTTCGACGTACTTTTCGGGCCTGCCTACAAGGGAATCCCCTTGAGCGTTGCCACTACCATCGCGTTTAGCGAGCTCTACGGCAAGGACATCCGCTACTGCTCCAACCGTAAGGAGGCCAAAGACCATGGCGCGGATTCCGGCGTTCTTCTCGGGAGCCCCATCAAAGACGGCGACCGGGTGGTCATTATTGAGGACGTCACCACCTCCGGCAAGTCGATTGAGGAAACCTACCCCATCGTCAAAGCGCAGGGCGATGTGAAAGTCATCGGGCTGATTGTCTCCCTCAACCGGATGGAAAAGGGAAAAACCGGCAGCGGGAGCGCCCTGGATGAAATCAAGGCGCTCTACGGCTTTGACGCGAAGGCGATTGTCACCATGGCAGAGGTCATTGAGCATCTGTACAACAGAGAATGCAAAGGCAGGGTCGTCATCGACGACAAGATCAAGGCGGCGATTGACGCTTACTACGAGCAGTACGGAGCGAAATAAAAAGCGCAAGATGCAAAAGGCCCCGGGGCACGAAATGTCCCGGGGCCTTTTGCGCGGTAAAAATCAACGCCGTTTCAGTCAGCCAAAGTCGTGCCTGTTTCCGCCACCGCTTCCCAGCTCTTCAAACAGACAGATGATTTCCTCAATCTTCATAAAGCATTCTTTGTCGTTAAGGCTGTCATCCTGTATGACCTCTTTTATTTTTTGAAGCGCCTTATAAGATTCTAGCTCAACTATTTCAATGCATTAATACTCAGGTTTGAAAAAGCAACTTCTATTTTTCTGTTTTCCAGAATTTTTACAAGAATTTCTTTGTATAATTCCATTATTAATCACCTCATACTATACCTTGACATAAATCCTGTCAAAAATCAATGACAGAATTCATGTCACCTATAATGACCTTGGTGATAAATGTGATTTATAAAAGAATTAAAGATTTAAGGGAAGATAATGATTTTACACAGCAATATATTGCAGATATGCTTCACATCAGTCGCAGTGCATATTCAGCATATGAAAACGGCGCAAATGCGATTCCAATTGAAGTGCTTATCAAATTGTCATATTTTTATGATACCAGCGTTGACTTTTTATTAGAACAAACCGATGTCAAAATGCCTTACCCACGCCGACAGAAAAAATAAACGCTCCATTTACAAACGAATGAAGCGTTTATTTTTTTATAATTATTTTTTCGAAATCTTCGTCCCCTGCCGGGTTTCCTCCACAATATAGCCCATAGCAGTAATTTGGTCGCGGAGGGCGTCCGCCTTGGCAAAATCCTTTGCTTTGCGGGCCGCCGCGCGCTCTTCCACAAGGTCCAGGATTTCCTGCGGAATCTCGTTCTCCTTTTTCTGGTAGAGCAGGCCCAGCACGCCGCACATCTCGTCAAAAACTGCCTTTGCAAATGCGATCTGCTCTTTTGCAGCCAGAGTAGAACCGGAGGTCATTGTATTGATCTCACGGGTCAGCTCAAAGAGGGCGGAGATTGCGTCGGCGGTGTTGAGGTCGTTATCCATCGCGTCGATAAACTGCTGCTTCCGGGCAAGAATCGCCTGCTTCTCCTCTTCGGGAAATGCTCCGTCCGCCGCCTTTTCCAATGAAAACTCCATGCTTTCCTTGCAGTTGTAGAGCCGCTCCAGCGCCGCCTGACACTGCTCTATAATCTCGGTGTTGTAGTTGATCTGGCTGCGGTAATGCGCCTGGAGCATCAGAAACCGGATCGGCTCATATCCAAATTTTTCCGCCACCTCCCGGACGGTGAAGAAGTTGCCGAGGGACTTGGACATCTTCCGGTTGTCAACGTTGATATAGCCGTTGTGCATCCAGTACCGCGCAAAGGGGACGCCGTTGCCGCACTCACTCTGGGCGATTTCATTTTCATGGTGGGGAAAAATCAGATCCTGCCCGCCGCAGTGGATATCGATGGTCTCGGCCAGGTAGTTCTTTGCCATAGCGGAGCATTCGATATGCCAGCCGGGGCGGCCTTTCCCCCACGGGGATTCCCAATAAGGCTCACCCGGCTTCGCCGCTTTCCACAGGGCGAAGTCCATGGGGTTTTCCTTTTGCTCGTGAGCGTCAATCCGCGCCCCGGCCTGTAGATCCTCGAGCGGCATGTGGGAAAGCTTGCCATACTCTTTAAAGGTGTCCACCTTAAAATAAACGTCGCCGTTTACTTCGTAGGCGTGGCCGCCTTCAACCAGATCCTTTACCAGCGCGATGATCATATCCATGCTCTGGGTAACCTGGGGATGGATGGTCGCCTCCCGGACGTTCAGCCCCTGTGCGTCTTTTTTGTACTCCGCGATGAACCGCTCCGAAATTTCAGAGGCAGAAACACCCTCTTCGTTCGACTTTTTAATGATCTTATCGTCTACGTCGGTATAATTCTGGACAAAGGTCACCTCATAGCCCTGGTATTCCAGGTACCGCCGCAAAACGTCAAAGACGCAGATCGGCCGCGCATTCCCAATGTGGATATAGTTGTAAACCGTGGGACCGCAGGCGTAAATCTTCGCCTTGCCCGGCTCAATCGGCTTAAACTCCTCCAGCTCTCTTGTCAGGGTGTTATAAATCTTCATGCTGTCCGTCTCCTTCTGCTTTTTTCATTTCTTTCAGCTCCAGCTCCATCCGTTCAATGATTCCCCGCATCCGGCAGAGCTCCTGTGAAACCGGGTCAGGAATGTGAACCTGGTCCATATCACTGTCAACCTTGCGGCCGTTGACCCTCACAATCCGGGCGGGCACGCCAACCGCCGTAGCATTCGGAGGAACCTCCTCCAGCACTACAGCACCCGCGGCAATCCGCGAATTTTCACCAACGGTGAAAGGACCCAGCACTTTGGCGCCGCTCCCGACCAAAACGTTGTCCTCAAGGGTTGGGTGACGCTTGCCATGTTCTTTACCAGTACCACCAAGGGTTACTCCCTGATAAATCGTACAGTTATTTCCCACAATTGCGGTTTCACCAATCACTACTCCGCTGCCGTGGTCAATAAATAACCCTTTCCCAATTGTAGCACCAGGATGGATTTCCACCCCCGTCATAAACCTGGCAAACTGGCTGACCATCCGGGCCAAAAACAACCTGTGATGCCGGTAAAGCCAGTGGGAAAAACGGTAATAAATTAGCGCATGGAGACCCGAATAGAGGAAAAATACCTCTACCGAACTTCTTGCAGCGGGGTCTCGTTCTTTAATCGCATTAATATCATATCTGAGCCGGTTAAACATATACCCAGTCCCTCCCTTTGTCTGCGCAAAATTTTTGACCACAAAAAGAAAAACGCCCCGCAGCAAATTGCTGCGAAGGCGGTTTACCGCGGTTCCACTTCGTTTTATCACTCAACAGCCCATAACGCGGGCGAAACGCAAGCGCTATCCGCAACGCACTTCATTTCCGGGGGCAAGGGCGCGCTCTCAGCCGGTGGCAGCGCCTCTCTGGACTTTTCCCTTTGGATACTACTCTTTTGCGGGTCACTACGCCTGTAAATATACCTTTTATGTATATAATATACCACAGGACTCTATGAGTTGCAAGGCTAATTTTTCAATACACAAAAATGGGGAGCATGGAAACGCCAGTACAGCGCCTTCATCATTTCTTTGTATTGATAGAAGAACGGTTTTTAACTAAATAATCCACCCCTGAAATAATGGTGAGAACCACCGCCGCCCAAAGCAGTACCTCGCTTACAAGGAAGAGTGGAAACTCTGCGGGAAGAATCGCAAAATCTTTCAGAATCAGCAAAAGCATAACGCCCACCATAGCGGTCATGGTAAAAGCGGTTTTAATCTTCCCAAGGCCGCTCGCCGCGATCACGCTCCCATTGTCCACGGCAACCAACCGCAGAGAGGTCACCAAAAACTCCCGCGCTACAATGATAACGACTACCACGGCGTCTGAAAGCCCCATCTGAACAAAACAGATCAGGCCCGAAATCACCAGTACCTTGTCGGCGAGCGGATCGAGAAACTTGCCAAAATTTGTAACCAAGTTCTGCTTCCTGGCAATTTTGCCGTCGAGCAGGTCGGTAAACGAAGCGACAGCAAAGACAATGAGCGCCCACAGACTGTGGAGCGGGATTGCATCCACCAGCAAAAACAGAATGAAAAACGGCACCAGAACGATACGCAGCAGCGTAAGCTTATTCGGTGTATTCACAAGACTTTCCCCCAATACGGACGGCCAATCATTCCGCCGCAACCTTAATCAACCACATGCCCAATCAAATCGTAATCCATGGTTTCGTCCACTTTTACCCAGACGAAATCTCCCATTGTCAACTTTTTTTCACTGGAAAAGAAAATTTTACCATCAATATCAGGCGCATCTGCTTCACTCCGGCCAAAATAAACCTCGCCGTAACGGTCGTACCCCTCGGTGACCACACAGATTTTTCGTCCGACTTTCTCCTCATTATACCGGTCGTGAACCCGCATCTGCTCCAGCATGACGAGCTCAGCCCGGCGTTCCTTGACCTCTTCGGGAAGCTGGCCCTCAAGAGAGGCAGCCGGGGTATTTTCCTCCTGGGAATAGGCAAAACAGCCAAGCCGTTCAAACTCCGCTTCCTTTACAAAATTCACAAGAGTTTCAAACTGCTCTTCCGTCTCGCCGGGGAAACCGGCAATCAAGGTAGTGCGCAGCGTAATCCCCGGAACCTTTTCCCGTATTTTTTTGAGAAGCGCCAGCAGCCACTGGGCATCGCCGGTGCGGTTCATGGCTTTTAGTACATCCCCATCGGCATGCTGAATCGGCAAATCCAGATATTTCGCGACCTTGGGCTCAGACGCAATGACTTCCAGAAGCTCGTCGGTTATCCGCTCCGGATAGCAGTAAAGAAGGCGGATCCAGACAAACCCCTCAATTTTACCGAGCTCCCTTAAAAGCTCCGGCAGTTTATAGGAGCCGTACAGATCCTCGCCGTAACGGGTGGTATCCTGCGCGACCAGGACAAGCTCTTTGATCCCGTCCCGGGCAAGGCTTTCCGCCTCTTTGATGATATTTTCCATTTTACGGCTGCGAAACCGCCCCCGAATCATCGGGATAGCGCAGTAACTGCAACAGTTGTCACAGCCCTCCGCAACCTTCAGATAAGCGTAATACGGCAGGGTGGTCAGAACCCGTTCCCCCTCCAGCGGGAGCCTTCCTTTTGCGTCCATACAGACCGGCTGTTCGCCCTGCATGACACGGTCGAGCACCGCACAGATATCCCCGTTGCAGCCAATTCCAACCACAGCGTCCACTTCCGGGATTTCCTTAAGAATCTCTTCCCGGTAGCGCTCCGCCAGGCAGCCGGTGACGACCACATGCTTGATCCGCCCTTCGCCCTTCAGGGTACAGAAGTTTAAGATTTCATCAATCGACTCCTGCTTTGCGCTTTCAATAAACCCGCAGGTGTTGATGATCGCGATATCCGCCAGAGCCGCATCGCCAATCAGTTCATACCCGGCATTTTTCAGCCGCCCGAACAGGAGTTCGGCATCAACCTGGTTTTTGGGACATCCAAGGGATACAATTCCAACTTTTACTGCCATAAATTTTTCAAATCCTCTTTCGTAACACAATTTTATGGGGGAGATATGGGAAACATTCCGGGTTATTCTTCCCACTCCTGCTCATCCGCTTCCACGGCCGGATACTCGTCGAGCACCTGGCGGATATTCGAATAGCTGTGCCCCAGCCGTATCAGAGCGGCAACGGTTTTTTTCCGGCCTTCCGGCGTATCCAGGTTTCTCCAGTACTTTTTTTCAATCAGCTCCCGCAGGGGTTCCAGTGGGTCGCTTTCAAAAGTCGCTTCTTCCAGCGCGGCGTCAATAATTTCGTCAGAGAGGTGCCTGCGCCGCATTTCCTGTTTGGCGCGGAAGGCCCCATATCGCTTGACGGTTAAAAGAGAGCGGGCCAGTTTGCCGGCATACTCCCCGTCATTTACAAACCCGAGCTCCTGCATTCTCACAACCGTTTGGAGAGCAACTTCCTCGCTTACATTTTTGGAAAGCTTTTCAAGCAGTTCCCCCGCCGAATAGTCGCGGTTTGAAAGAAGATAAAAAGCGCGCTCCCTGGCGCGGCGGCGCTCTGCCTGCTCCAGTGCGCGCGCAAGCGCGTCCTCCTCCACCTCAAGGCCGGGCTGGAAGCCAAAATCCGTAAGGACTTCTGCATCCAGAATATTCCAATATTCCCCGTCGACCTCAACCCTGTAACGGGTTCCCTTGACGCGGGTGATTCCAGTGATTTTCATTACGACTCAAAATCAGCTTCGTCAGCTTCCACCGCAACAGATTTTGCCACGGTTTCACCGGCTTTGGCGGCAGGTGCTTTCTCAACCGGCGCCGTTTTTTCTACGGGGGCGGGAGCTGGAGGCGGTGTCAGCGCCGCCCGCTGGGCCGCTTCCTTTTTAGCCTTTTTCGAACTCATCACCAGCTGATCCTTGTTCTCCATAATCTTTTTAAAGAGTTCTTCTTTCAGCTCGGGGTGGTTCCTGATATACTCCTTGGTGTTGTCGCGGCCTTGCCCAAGCCGATCGCCGTTATAGCTAAACCACGCGCCGTTTCGGTTGATAATTTCAAGCGCTACTCCAAGGTCGACGATTTCGCCTTCCATCGAACAGCCCTCGCCGTACATAATGTCAAACTCAGCCTCTTTAAACGGAGGCGCGACTTTATTTTTGACAATTTTACAGCGGGTGCGGTTACCCACAATTTCGCTGCCGCTCTTGAGCGCCTCCCCTTTGCGGACCTCGATCCGGACAGAGGAATAAAACTTCAGCGCCCGGCCGCCCGGCGTCGTCTCCGGGTTGCCATAGACCACGCCTATTTTTTCACGGACCTGGTTAATGAAGATCGCCACGCAGTTAGACTTGCCGATAACGCCGGTGAGCTTACGCATCGCCTGGGACATCAGCCTGGCAAGAAGACCCACATGGGTATCCCCCATCTCGCCGTCAATTTCGGCCTTGGTCACCATAGCGGCAACCGAGTCGATGACGATGATATCAATTGCGCCGGAACGCACCAGCGCTTCCGCAATTTCAAGGGCCTGCTCGCCGCTGTCCGGCTGGGAGACCAAAAGGGAATCAATATCCACTCCCAGCGCTTTTGCATAGACCGGGTCCAATGCGTGCTCAACGTCAATAAACGCGGCTTCTCCGCCCAGCTTCTGCGCCTGCGCCACCGCCTGGAGGGCAACCGTTGTTTTACCGGACGACTCCGGCCCGTATATTTCGACAATTCTTCCGCGCGGCAAACCGCCGATTCCAAGGGCAATATCCAGTCCAATAGATCCAGTGGGAATACTTTCCACATTCAGCGTAGAGGTCTGCCCAAGCTTCATCACGGCCCCCTGGCCGAACTGTTTTTCTATCTGCGCAATCGCTGTTTGAAGCGCTTTTTGTTTCTCCGTCATGCCAGAAGCTGTCTCCTGTTTGGTCGTTTTGACTGCCATGATGAATCTCCTTTCAACAAGACGGCCTTTGAGCCGTAAGTACCCTAATTATACCACAGACATCCCTGTAGGTGCAAATGTTTTGATAGCCGTTCCGGCCGAGAATCCCGGCCACATCCTCTTCCTGCCCCATCCCTATTTCAAAGGCAAGCATTCCGCCCGGCTTGAGCCGTTCAAACCACTGTTCAGATACCGCACGGTAGAACAAAAGACCGTCTTCATCCCCGTAGAGCGCGGTTTCCGGCTCGTATGAAACCTCTGTCTGAAGGTCTTCCATATCCTCCTTCGTCAGGTACGGCGGGTTGCAGACAATCAGGTCAAGCGGCTCAGCCGGTTCCAAAAAGCCGCCTTCCAATACATCGCCCTCCACAATCCGCACATCAGCCTTATTCAAGGCTACATTGCGGCGGAGATAGGTAAGAGCCGCGGCATATTTTTCAACCGCGTACACTTTGGCGGCTTCAAATTTTAAAGAAATCGCCACAGCAAGGCACCCGGTCCCACTGCACAAGTCAGCAACAACAGGGCGCCCGCATCCACAGCGGTTCAAATAACGCAGAGCCACGTCACAAAGCGCCTCGGTGTCCGGACGGGGGATCAGTACACCCTCACCCACTTCAAAGGGGAAAGAGTAAAACTCCCACATCCCTGTTATGTACTGCAGCGGATACCCCGTCAACCGCTTTTCCACCGCTTCGTACGCCAGCTGTTCCTGTCGGGCAGACGCCTCCAGTTCACCGCAAAGGAGGATATTCTGGTAATCAATCCCCAAAACGCCTTCAAACAAAAAACGCGCCTCTGCTGCGTAGGACTCTATCCCGCCGCTTTTCAGCTGCTCCCTCACCTGCTGGTAGAGCCGCCTTACGGTCATTGCCACATCACCAACGCCCTTCCTCTCTGTCTTCCGGCAGAACCGGTTCAAGCGCCGCAATTGCCACGCTGAGCTGCTCTTCATCCGGTTCGTTGGTTGTAATCCGCTGCAGCCACATCCCGGGGGCGGAGATTACACGCGTTACAACATTGTCATACCGCCCTGCCAGCCGAATCAATTCATAGGCAAACCCCACAACAACCGGCAACAGGCAAATCTTTAGAAGGGTGCGGATAAGAAGGTTGTCCCACGAAACTACAGAAAAAACGATGATACTCAAAATCAGAACGATGATCAAAAAGCTGGTGCCGCAGCGCGGATGAAAACGGCTGTGCTTTTTCGCATTTTCAGGGGTGAGTTCCTCGCCGGCCTCATAACAGGCAATGGTTTTATGCTCTGCCCCGTGAAACTCGAACACCCGCCTGATCTCCTTCATCCGGGAAACCAAGAACAGGTAGAGGACAAAGAGGGCAATCTTTATAACGCCTTCAATAACCCCCTGCAAATAACCAATCCCGAACAGCCCGCCTAAAAAACGTGCGATCAACGCGGGAAGGTAAATAAAAAGCCCCACAGCCAGCAACACACCAATAATCGTCGCAACAACGGTTGTGACCTGAAACAGGCGGTTCATAGCCATTTCGCCAAAGCGTTTTTCCAAAAACTGCTCAAAGCGCCCCGGCTGTTCATCCTCTTCCTCCGCCATCCCGCTCTTTTCAGCCGATTTCATCAGGCATTTATACCCCATTACAAGGCTCTCAATTAAATTGACAACACCTCTGACAACCGGGAATCGCAGGAACAGGTTCCGTTCTTTTACGGCCTTGACGTCCCATGTTTCCACATCAACTGTCCGGTTGGGCAGCAGCACCGCCATCGACGCCTTGTCAATCCCGCGCATCATCACGCCTTCAATCAACGCCTGCCCTCCAATTTTCGTTTTATACTCCGTCTCTTTTTTTCTCAATCCCATACCTCTTTTCCCGCCCGGCTAAACAGTCTCAGGCGAACGGTCTTTTCCCATGGCGGGCAGGGTTATGGTCACCGCGGTACCCGTACCCACCTGGCTTTTAATCGACAGCGTCCCGCCGTGGAGCGATACAATTTCGTTTGCAACCGCCAGCCCGATTCCCGAACCCCGCCTGGTCGTGTTCGCTTTATAAAACTTCTGAGTGACGTGGGGGAGATCCTCTCTTGGAATTCCAACCCCCGTATCGCTGACGGTAATTTCCACCGCCCCTGTCTGTTCCATAACGAGCACACGGATTGTATCGCCCTTGTCGGTATATTTCAAAGCATTGTCAATAACATTGATAAACACCTGGCGGAGACGGTTCCGGTCTCCAAAAACAAAGGGGAGAACCTCTGGTTCATCATATATAAAGTTTTTTTCTTCTTTTTTGGCCTTGGCCTGGTACATCAAAACCGCATCTCCCAGCTCTGCGAGGAGATCCATCCGGGTTTTGACCAGTGTCAGCCGCCCGCTTTCCATCCTGGAAAAGTCGAGCAATTCCTCTACCATGGAGGAAAGGCGGTCGGTTTCACTCAGGATAACATGCATCCCTTTTTGAAGCATCTCCGTATCGCCCGGGGCGGTAGAGGCAAGCGTTTCCCCCCAGCCCTTGATTGCTGTCAGAGGAGTGCGCAGTTCATGCGAAACTGACGAAATAAAATCGTTTTTAACTTGGTTTGAGTTCTGAAGCTCATCCGCCATATAGTTGATGATGTCGCTGAGCTCCCCCAGTTCATCGTCGCTCTTTTTCTGAATTCGTACGCTCAGGTCGCCGGAAGCAATTTTCCGGGACGCCGCGCCGACTTCCCGGATTGGAATCACAATGGACTTAACAAAATACAACCCGGACATGACAACAAACAAAAGGATTAAAAGGCAAAAAGCCGTAAAAATCAAAACTGCTATAATCAGCTGGTTGTCGACTTGCTGCAGCGACACCATAAAACGCAGGGCGTTGAATTCCCCGTTGATAACCGGGAGGAGGACGGTAATCGCCATTACCTTTTCCCCGCTTGCCATCTTCCCAACATAGTACCCTTTTCCGCTTTGGGAGGTGACAGCTTCGGAATAATCCGGCATATCCAGCGTATCGAGATAGCTAAAGCCGCTCGAAGTCAAAATCACCTGACCGCTGTGGTCCAGGGCCATCAGTTCCATCTTGTCCCGGTCTGAAAAAGTTTCAACAATGTTGCGAACCTCAGTGGTGATATCCACATTCGGGTCGTCCATCAGCCTGGTGACCAGGCTGGAAACCAGGCTTGCCTTGCTCTCCAGCGTCTGGCGGGTACTCTGGTAATAATAGCTGCTGATCGCCAGGGCGAATCCGACGTCGAGCACAATCAGCACCACTACGATGATGCTCAGGCCATTGATCAGCCACCGGTGCGTGATGCTCTTCAATGAATCAATCTCCCTTCGGAAGGCCTTTTTTCATACGTTCCATTTGTATCCAAAGCCCCAAACCGTCTGAATATAGGTCGGGTTGGAAGGCTCGTCTTCAATCTTCATCCGCAGGCGGCGGATATTGACGTCCACAATTTTATCGTCGCCGTCGTAGCTGTCTCCCCAAATTTCATTGAGGATACGGGCGCGGTCAAGCGCCACTTTCTGGTTGCGCAGGAAGAAATCCACAATCTGGTACTCCACCTGGGTCAAGTCGACTACTTCGCCGTTTTTGGTAAGCTGACGGCTTTTCCTGTTGAGGACAAACGGACCCGATTCCATTGTCTCATTCTGGGAACCGTTTATCATATGGACGCGGCGGTATACCGCATCCACCCGCGCCACAACCTCAGAAGGGCTGAACGGTTTGGTCACATAATCGTCCGCTCCGAGCATCAGACCCCGGACTTTATCCATTTCCTGAGTTTTTGCAGTCAGCATAATAATTCCAACAGTACTGCTCAGTTCTCTTATTTTTTTGCAGACGGTAAAGCCGTCTATTCCGCCCATCATAATATCCAGGAGAACCACGTCGTAGTCCCCGCCGTTTTTTTCAAATAGTTCCAGGCCCTCTTCCCCGCTTGAGACAGCCGTGACGTCATATCCGGAACGCTGCAGGTTGATCACGACAAAATCGCGGATTGCATCTTCGTCTTCGCAGATTAAAATTTTCCTCATGAAATCATCCCTTTCTCGTTTTATCGTTACAGAATTATCGAAAAACGCTTCAGCAACTCATCTTTTGAAAGACGGTATTCACTGCTGGTTTCAATATTGATTTTTGCCATATAGGTAATCTGACCAACGGATGAAAGCCGGAAAAATCCTTGTTTCAGTCCTGTTTGCTCTACATCCGACCTCTGGACGGTACGAATTTGAAGCAGAACCTCCCCTTTTTTGCCGGAGGGGTTGCTGAGGTAAAACTTCACTTCGTCCTGGTCCATTACAAATTCGGCTGAAACCGCTTCTTTCCAGCTTTCCGGTACGGTCAGCCGGTATCCGTCAGACGCGTTGATGAAGGTTGTCTCCGTTACAGCAAAGCCGCTCTCCGCATAGACAAGCCAGTCGGTGTAATACATTGCTTCCGGATCCAGCTCCTGATAGCCGGGCATTAAGACGGTGCTGGGAATTTCAACAATGCCGTCTCCATTTACATCCGAGCAAAACATCTCCTGCTCCCGCAGCGTTCGTGAAACCATATTGGTTTTGCCGTCATAGGTCGCATTGACAAGCTTTCCGTCCCGGATCATCAGAATCTGGGTGCAAAGCCCCGTGTAGGCGTAGCCGTCTAAAAAGAGGGCTGGCTGTGCCGGTGTAATGTTCCCGGATGTGACAAACTCGTAACTGTAGACCTCGCCATACATTGGAACCGAATCCTCTACCTGGTAACCACCGCTGTTCCACGCCACGAGCATGGCTTCTTTCTGATTCACACCGGTATCACCGACAAAAATAAGACGGCTTTCGTCCGACCCAGGCATCCTGAGGAGAGAAAAAATATCATATTCAAACTCGTTTTGCCCTTCCAGCATCCCGGAATCATACCGGTAAATGGTAAATTTCTTTTTTTCCGCAGAGCCGCGCTGGTATCCGATAATGACATTTGTCTCACCATTCGAGCCAAAATTGCCAAATTCAACCCTATCCACTTCGTAACCACCGCCCGCGATATCACAGGCCGATACCCAGGTGCCGTCATCACGCTGATCCAGCACATTAATCCGTAGCTCGGTCGTAAGATTAGCCTGCAGCCCGGACTGGTAAAAGACAATTGCTTCTTCAGTCGGTTCATTATCAATATCCTTAATAATAAACGCGGAGCGGTAATTCCCGTTCTGCGGATAACGGAGTTGGATATCAGATCCCACCTGCTTTTTCAACGCCTCATATATATTGTTCTGCTGTGCGGTGAGCCTTGGCGGCGACAGCACGCCTTCCAAACTCATAAGGCTGTCGCAACCGCTCAAGGGCATTATTAAAAACAGCGCGATTAAGGCTGCAAAAAAACGCTTCATAAAACCTCCGGTTTTTGGTATCCGCCTTTATACTGCGGGCCTTTATGAAAATTATTTCTCTCTCGGCTTAAAATAGAACAGCCGCGCTTCCTTGCTTTTATGGAACCGCCTGAAAAGTCGTTCGGCCACCCAGCAGATAAGCATTCCCAAAAGGCCGCCCAAAAAATTCAGGATGACGTCGTCAATATCGCTGGCCCCTGTTTTGAATACATACTGCAAAATCTCTACCAGCACCGGGACGGCAAGAAGGATCAGCACTCTGAAAAAGAAGTGGATTTTATGGGAAAAAACGGAGAGATAAAAGCCGAGCGGTGTAAAAATCAAAACATTCCCGGCCAGGTTTAAAATTTTAACACTGTCGCTCAAAACCGTGGTGGTCAGGTACATTTCAATTGTTTTAAACGGCACCAGATTGACGCTGCGGTACTCGTAGCCGCGGTTAGCCGAGCCGAAAAACAACAGGGCAATAAGCGAAAGAACGTAGATGACGAAAAAGACAATGCTCGCCACCTTAAAAAATTCTTCAAATCTCTGCAGTCTCCGCTTCCGGTCAATCAGCCGGGCGGCAGAACAGACAAAGACCGGTGCAAGCCAGTTGACCGCAAGCATCAAAAACGTCTTGTTCTCAATTCCCACTTGCATGTCCATTAAAAAATCCAGCAGCACGACAATTGAGGCAACCCCGCAGATCGTCGTCGTAAAAACGCCGCAGCGGTCATAGCTGCGGTTATACAAAAGTAGCACCGCCGTAATAACGGCGCACAGCGCAAAAGACACCACCAAGCTTAAAATGGTATCGGCAAAAGACATCATTGCTATTTCCACCAGGACATACGCCATTCCCACTACGCACGGGAACGTTGCGCTCTTCATCCACGAGTTCTGCATTTCCCACGCCCACCAATCTATCACAGCCGCCGTTGTATTAAAACGGCCCCAAAATTTAGCTTTTAAATTCCCGATCAACCCCTCGTTTTTTTACCCGCAGGCGCCGAAAGGCCATTCCGTTTTCCAACCGGTTCTCTTGCCTTATCACTGCACAAAAAACGAAACTTTTTTACCCCTGCAGCCAAAAGCAAATCTATTTCACCTGCCAAGCCAGGTTCAAATATATTCTTTATTTTACCATAGTTTCAAAAGAAATACCACTGTTTTAAGAATTCGTGGCAGAAGATTTCACGCTTTAAAAAACTCAAAAAAGATTGACACCGCCATAGCGCAATGTTACGATAAAAGAAAGGGCAAAATCAACCAATCCGCCGCTCTTTTAAGCGGATCAAAGGGGGCTTCGCCGTGAAAAAATATATTATCGCGCTGGACCAGGGAACGACCAGTTCCCGCGCCATTCTATTTGACAATGAACAGAATATCGTCCAGATTGCGCAGAAAGAACTGACTCAGTTTTACCCGCAGCCCGGCTGGGTGGAACACGATCCTATGGAGATTTATTCTTCACAGGCCGCCGTCATGACCGAAGTCCTGCTCCAGGCGGGCATTTCAATTGAAGAAGTGGCGGCAGTCGGCATTACCAACCAGCGGGAAACTGCCGTCATCTGGGATAAAAAAACCGGTCGGCCGATTCACAATGCCATCGTCTGGCAATGCCGGCGCACGGCGGAAATCTGCGAACAGCTTAAAGCAGGCGGATACGAGCCTTATATTAAAGAAGCTACCGGTCTTCTGGCCGACGCTTATTTTTCAGGCACCAAAATCAAATGGCTGTTGGACAATGTTCCAGGCGCCCGAAAACGGGCGGAGAACGGGGAACTTCTCTTCGGTACCGTGGACAGCTGGCTCGTTTGGAAAATGACTGGCGGAAAGGTACATATTACCGATTATACCAACGCCTCGCGCACCATGCTTTTCAACATTAAAACCCTTTCGTGGGATGATAAGATGCTCAAAATTCTTGAGATTCCGCACTGTATGCTGCCAGAAGTGCGCAGCAGCAGCGAGGTGTACGGCACCGTCAATCTTTTCGGCTGTGAAATCCCAATTGCGGGGATTGCCGGGGACCAGCACGCTGCTCTGTTCGGGCAGACCTGCTTTGAACCGGGGGACGCTAAAAACACCTATGGCACTGGTTGTTTCCTGCTCATGAACACCGGAGAGGAACTCTGCCGCTCCAAAAACGGGATGCTGACTACTATTGCGATTGGCCTGCCTGGCAAAATGCAGTACGCCGTTGAGGGGAGCATCTTTGTAGGCGGCGCGGTTATCCAGTGGCTGCGAGATGAACTGCGGTTCATCTCCGAATCGGCCGACAGCGAATACTTTGCCCGGAAGGTCGGCGACAACGGCGGCGTTTACATTGTCCCCGCCTTTACAGGACTTGGAGCGCCTCACTGGGATATGTACGCCCGGGGAGCCATCTTTGGACTGACACGCGGAACGGGGCGCAACCACATCATCCGCGCGGCGCTTGAGTCAATCGCTTATCAAAGCAAAGAAGTACTGGACGCCATTGTTGCCGATACCGGTATCCCTGTGGGAGAACTGCGGGTAGACGGGGGTGCGAGCGCCAATAATTTCCTGATGCAGTTCCAGGCCGACCTGCTGGGCCTCTCTGTTCGGCGGCCGATGATTCGGGAGACCACTGCCCTTGGCGCCGCCTATCTGGCAGGGCTTGCGGTAGGAGTCTGGAAAGATACCGAAGAAATCAAACGCCAGTGGACGCTGGATAAAATGTTCCTGCCGAATATGGAAGAGGAAACGCGCGCCCGGAACTGGGCCGGCTGGCAGAAAGCCGTGAGCCGGAGCAAAGGCTGGGCGGAATAGAAGTCTTGATCAATGCAATAAGGATGTGTCACATGAAAGAATTCGAAACAATCGGGTTTGGACCCGCCGATATCCTCATACCGGGCCAAGCCGTTGACCTTAAGAAATGGTGCGTCGTTGCCTGCGACCAGTATACCTCCGAGCCGGAATACTGGAGTGAAACCGAAGCCATCGTGGGAGATGCTCCCAGCACCCTTCACCTGGTGTTCCCAGAAATTTATCTGGAACAGCCGGGGTTTGAGGGGCGGATCGCTTCCATTCAGAACACCATGCGCCGTTATTTGAACGAAGGGGTCTTTACGGAGTACCCGCAGGCGCTGATCCTCACCCGCCGCACCCAGGCGGACGGAAAAATACGCACCGGCCTGATGGGCGCGGTCGACCTGGAATTGTACGATTACAATAGAGGTTCCACCTCCCCGGTGCGGGCGACCGAAGGAACTGTACTGGAACGGATCCCCCCCCGCGTGAAGGTGCGCAAAGACGCGCCGCTCGAACTGCCGCACATTATGCTGCTGATTGATGATAAGGAGAAATCCGTCATCGAGCCGCTGGCCGATAAACGGAGCCGCTACCAAAAAATCTACGAAACCGAGCTGATGCAAAACGGCGGCAAAGTGGAAGGATATCTGGTCGACCCCGGCGATTATCCCGCCCTTGCCTCCGCCTTTCAAGCACTGGCTGACCCGGAGAGGTTTTCCAAGCAGTATGGAAAACCTGAGGATGAGAATCTTGTCTTCGCAGTTGGAGACGGCAACCATTCTCTCGCAACCGCAAAGGCCTGCTACGAGGCCCTGAAAGAAAAAGACAGAGAAGCCGCCCTCTCCTACCCTGCGCGGTACGCGCTGGTTGAGCTTGTCAACCTTCACGACCCTTCGCTGGAGTTCGAGGCGATTCACCGGATGGTTTTCGATATTGATCCGGAACATCTTCTTACCGAGCTCAAAAAAAAGCTCAGTGCGGTTCCCGGCAAAGGCGAAGGCCACACCTTTACCTGCCTCTATCAGGGAAAACGGAAGGAAATGACGGTACCGCAGCCGAAAGCAAATTTGGCAGTCGGAACCCTCCAAAACTTTCTTGACAATTATCTTGCTGAATTCGGCGGCAGAGTGGACTACATCCACGGCGCTGAAGTTACAGAGCGCCTTGCAAACGCTCCGCGCTCTATTGGTTTCCTTCTGCCGGACATGCTAAAAAGCGAGCTTTACCCAACTGTTGTTCTTGACGGTTCGCTGCCCCGCAAAACTTTTTCCATGGGGCATGCATGGGATAAACGCTATTATTTGGAAGCGCGGAAAATAAAATAGACTGAACTTGCGAAAACAACCCCGCCGTCCTGTTAAAGGACAGCGGGGTTGTTTTAAATATCGGCCGACTGTATTTCCGGTACTTCTTCTACAAGGGCAAGAACATCCGAAATGGAGTAGGATGCAGGGTATTTGACATAAAGCTTGACAAAAAGAATATCCCCGTCCTCCCGCTTAATTTTTACGCTGACAATTTCAATCTTTTTCTCCCGAAATCTCCTGAACAGGGAGGAACAGGCAGCCTCCCCGCCGGACAATTTCACCGTAATCTGTTCGACCGCCGGGGATTTGATAAAGCGGAATTTATGGTGAAGCAGGAGTTGGACCGCAATCATCAGCACCGTTGCGGAAATCCCAACCAGGTACATTCCGGCCCCAAGCGCCATGCCGACGCCCACAGTCGCCCACACGCCCGCCGCGGTTGTGATCCCGCTGACCGTGCGATTGCGCACAAAGATAACACCCGCCCCTAAAAAGCCGATTGCCGTAACAACCCCGGCCGCGACACGGGAAGGGTCGAGGTTAATCGAGTCTTTGGTCACAACATCGAAAAAACCGTATTTGGAAATAACCATCATCAGCGCAGAGGCAAGTGAGACAATGATATGGGTTCGGATTCCCGCCGTTTTAAAACGGCTCTCCCGTTCATATCCAATCGCCGCGCCGCAGACCGCCGCTAAAATAATCCTGATTAAATAAGTTAACTGCTGAAACAGTTCCGTATCCATATCCATTTCCCCAATCAAAATAATAACTTGCAACAAATGCGCTGTCACGCCTGCCCATTCCTTAAGCCGGCTGAACGCGCTCCATGCGAGATATGACACGTTCCCCTACATTCCTCAGCCAGATGACGCCAGCTAAGCCTCTTTCCAAAAAGGTTCTGAAACAACCGACGAAAATTCAGACCGCACGAACCTAGCCGCCGCATACAGAGCGTGTTTGCCGGGCTTGACCACAGGCTATCCCACCGCCGCAATTTCGGCCTGCACCTTCTTGGGAAGCGAGGCCAGAACCAGCCGGTAGGATTCGTCCATCATTTCGCGAAACAGGTCCTCCGGTACGGTGCCGTCCAGCCGGACGGAATTCCAGTGCATCTTGTTCATGTAATACCCCGGAATTACCGCCGGGTACTGCCCGCGGTAAAATTCGCCCTTTGCGGGCTCCAGCTTCAGGGTGAGGAGCGGCGGATCCATATCCCGCACAAAAGCCGCGAACAGCTTGCCCCGGATCATGTAGCGCTCCCATCCCCACTCCTCCTTAAAGTCCTTTTCAGCCCCGGGCATTGACAACAGGTATTGATCCAAACAGCCGTAGTCCGTCATTTTGGTTCCTCCGTTCATCTGTTTATATGATGTACCATGAATTTAACCACCTTGTGTAATACCATAAAACCAATGTTAAGCTTTCAGCCGCAAAACGAATGATTTAATTAAAATACCCGTATCAATCCAAGGCAGGTCTGGACTTTACAATTCGGCCTTACTTCCGGGAGCCGTATAAGGTCATTTAGCCAGAAGGTGCAATGTTCTCTCAGCCGTCGCAGGCCGCGCCTGTGCTTACGGCGTGAGGTTATTATAACAACGCGAAGCCGAAGGCTTCAACTTCTGAACGTTATAATGTTCTCTGTGAGGTTATTATAACATTTTCGTTCTGCCTGGTACAGGGTACATTTTCACAAATCCGGGAACCGGGTTGTTGACTTTTTGCAAAACAGTGTTATCATAATAAGAGATAAACAAAAGCGTGGAAAAGGACACGGCAGTTTTTCCATCCGCCAGAGAACGCCGCCTTGGGCTGTGAGCGGCGCCGGAACGGGATTTTCTGCTACCACCTTGGAGCGTGCGGCAACCGGAAGGCCGGCATAACCGCAACGGAGTTCCCCGTTCTCCGTTATCAAAAACTGCAAGCGGCAGGAAACTGCAATTTGGGTGGAACCGTGGAGCTATACGCCCCATCCCATGATTTCATGGGATGGGGCGTTTTATTTTCCGCGCTTTACAAAACACAGAATAACCGCCCGTTTCCAACGGGTTTTTCAAGAAAGGAACGTGAAAACATGATCAAGGTCACACTAAAAGACGGCACTGTCAAGGAATTTGAAGCCGGTATTTCGGCAGCCGACGCCGCAAAAGAAATCAGCATGGGGCTCTACAGGGTCGCCTGCGCCGCTAAAATCAACGGGGAGGCAGCCGACCTGCGCACCCCCTTGAACGGGGACTGCGAGCTCGAAATCTGCACTTTTGACAGCCCGGAAGGAAAGCACGCTTACTGGCACACTACCGCGCATATCCTGGCGCAGGCGGTTCAGCACCTTTTCCCAGAGGCCAAGTTCGGAATTGGCCCGGCTATCGACAGCGGGTTTTACTACGATATGGATCTCCCACGCAGCCTGACCCCGGAGGATTTTTCCGCGATTGAAGCCGAGATGAAAAAGATCATCAAGGCGGATATCCCGCTTACCCGGCGGGTAATCCCTGCCGCCGAAGCATATGAATTCATGAAGGAACGCGGGCAGGACTATAAGCTTGAGCTGATTGAGGAACACGCAGGAAAAGGCGAAGATATTTCACTTTATGAGCAGGGTGATTTTACCGACCTCTGCGCCGGCCCTCACCTCCTTTCCACCGGGCGGGTCAAAGCGGTTAAAATTACCAACGTAACCGGCGCTTACTGGCGCGCGGATGCGAACAACAAGATGCTTCAGCGTCTTTACGGTATCTCGTTCCCGAAAACCAGCGAGCTGGACGCCCACCTCGCCATGCTGGAGGAGGCTAAAAAGCGTGACCACCGCAGGTTAGGTAAGGAACTGGAGCTTTTCACCATTATGGACGAAGGCCCCGGCTTCCCCTTCTTCCTGCCCAAAGGGATGGTTCTCAAAAACCTGCTGATCGACTACTGGCGTAGAATCCACAAGGAAGCCGGCTACCAGGAGATCAGCACCCCTATGATCCTTTCCCGCACTCTTTGGGAACAGAGCGGCCATTGGGGCCACTATGAAAAGAACATGTATACCACCGTCATCGACGACCAGGATTTTGCCATCAAGCCGATGAACTGTCCGGGCGGCATCCTTGTTTATAAAACCAAGATGCGTTCCTACCGCGACCTGCCGCTGCGGATGGGCGAGCTCGGCGTTGTCCACCGCCACGAGCTTTCCGGCGCACTCCACGGTTTGATGCGTGTGCGCTGCTTTACGCAGGATGACGCGCATATCTTCATGACCCCCGATCAGATCAAGGATGAGATCAAAGGTGTTGTCCGGTTGATTGACAAAGTTTACCAAACTTTCGGGTTCCAGTACCACATTGAGCTTTCCACCATGCCGGAGGACCACATGGGTGATGATGCACAGTGGGAGCTTGCGACCGAGGCTCTCCGTGACGCAATTAGTGAGCTTGGCTACGACTATGAGGTCAACGAGGGAGACGGTGCCTTCTACGGGCCGAAGCTCGATTTCCACCTGACCGACTGCATCGGGCGTACTTGGCAGTGCGGCACCATCCAGCTCGACTTCCAGCTACCGGAACGCTTTGAACTGGAATACACCGGGGCGGACGGCGAACGTCACCGCCCGATTATGATTCACAGGGTGGTATTCGGCAGTATCGAACGGTTTATTGGCATCCTAACCGAGCATTTCGCCGGGGCATTCCCGCTCTGGCTCTCCCCGGTTCAGGCCAAAGTGATCCCGATTAGTGAAAAACACTTGGGATACGCAAAACAGATTGCGGCAGAACTTGAAAAAGCTGGTATGCGGGTCGAGACCGACGAACGCAACGAAAAAGTCGGTTACAAAATCCGCGAAGCACAGCTTGAGAAAGTGCCCTATATGATCATCGTGGGTGATAAAGAGGCCGAAAACAAAACGGTTTCTATCCGTGACCGCAGCGAGGGTGACCTCGGCTCGATGAGCCTTGATACATTCCTTGATAAGTACCATGAAAATTTAAAGTAATATTATTTTCTCCCCTATTCACAGCGAAAAACGGCATTAAAGCATTCCGCTATGTGCAGAAAACAGCGTACACTTTAACCGCGCAATTAAAAAAGTTTTATATAAAGACTTTTATATAACGCACTGGAGGTATTATCATGTCAAAAAGCAGATTTGCAGAACTTTACGGCGGTCCGCACCGGACTATCATTTCAGACTCACCGGAACTGAAATTTTTTGTCTCAGTCATCAATGAAGATTTTGAGACAGCAATTTCTCAGTTCGGGAAGGAGAAACAATTTGGCGGAGAGCCGGTTCTTGACATCCCTCAGGGGCGCTACACCGGCATTGAAGAAATCAAAACTTTTGCCGAAGAATGGGGAAAAAGGTTTGGAACGAAGCACGGCGGATTTGTGGAAGCAGTTATTCAAACTAGATCTGGCGGGCGTTCTGCTACCGAGCTGGTCCTACACTTTATCCATAACGGTGAAGAGAAAGTTGCCCCAATGGCCTTGGTTGCCGAACTGCGCAGTGACGGAAAAATGGATGAGTGTCATATCTATTATAATTTCAATGTCATTCCCGGCACAAACGCTTACCGCCCGCCGATCTTTCCTCCAAAAGATAATTTTGACACCCGACAGGAAATGGTATCCGGATCCGTTCGGGAATACCTCATGGGATTGCACGATCCTTCCGTCTCCTCCTTCTCTGAAAAGGCTGACCGTATTTTTGCCGAAGAAGTTATTTTCGGCGGATACGGCCCAAACGAGCTGGATTCCTCCCTTAAACCCAAACCGCGCGAAGAGGTTAAGCGTGAATTTGAGTCTATCAAAAAAACTCTTACCGAATATGTTTGGATTCGTGTAGAGACAATCATTGATGATGGATGTGTCTGCTGCATCGAATGGGAACAGCTTGTTACTCCGGCCGGCCGGAAAGAAAAGAACCGTTTGAGCGAAGCAGGATGCAGCTTCTATGAACGGGATCAAAACGGACAGATCTGTTCGATTCGTATCATTGACTACGCTTATTGCGAGGACCAGATTGATTGGTCAAGAGCACGCAAAACCAAAGAAGAGGCCGAAAAAATTAACTACATGGGTTAATTCATTTATTCAACAATAAAAATGCTCCGGAATCTACCGGAGCGTTTTTATTGTTCCTATTCTTCCAGTGCCTCAAACCATCCCTGAACCATTGCTTTCCCCTCAGAAGACGGGGTAAAAATCTTCGTCTTTTTCTCTTCGCGGTAGCTTCCGGCCAGCTGCTGACAAGTTACTTTTTCCTCTTTGATCCGCGCTAAAAAGCGGATTGCTTCTTTCCTCACCGTATAATCGTAATTTGTCAAATTGGTCTGCATGGAGTTGCTCAACTGGTCGAAAAGATCGTCGGTCCGTGAGAGAATCCCCTCAGAAAAGCGCTGTTCCAGCCCAGCCTCCAAAAACGCCGCCTGTTTCTTCAGCCGCGCTTCTTCAGAAAGTTCGACCATCAACGGGCTATGCCAATAATCAACTACCTTATTCCCTCCCAAAAGCTGCAAGCCTTCGACCAGCCGGACAGATTCCCCCATATCGTCTTTGTACTCCACCGTTCGTTCTACCTGATATTCAATTCCACCGACCTGGTCGATCAGGTCGGCGAGCGCCTTTTCATTACATTTAATATAACGGTCCACCTGAATAAAGAAGGCGTTCTGAACCCCGGCGCAAACCATATCGACACCGCCGTACTCATAAAGCTGGGAAAGTGTCCCTGTTTTGATGTTTACCGTAGCTTCAAGTTCCGGCGGTAGCGGTACAAAACGGATAATCCGCTCCTCCGGGCAGAAACGCAGGAGTGTAAAATAGTCCGGTGTGTTAATATCGTCTTTGCCGCACATCAGAAGAACGGTGAGGTTATCCGCGCTTACAGGCTGGTATTCAGGTTCTCCCGCAACCGACTGCTGTGAGGAATCCACAGGGGTAAAAAGGCCGGTGAGAGCCACAATTCCAGAACTAATAAGCCCCAGAACTGCCATTGAAAAGAGAAACGCCACAAAAAAAGCCTTCATCCCAATATATTTTGGCTGAGCCATAAGCTTCCTCCCGTCCTTTCATTTACTGAAAGTATGGGCAAAACTCGCAAAAAAATACAGGCCGTTTTGAAACGGCCTGTACGATTTTAACCGCGAATCACCTGTTTTGCTTTATTGACCAGCTGTTTGTCATTATCGTAGGTCAAAATCGTGTGCGCCCGGTTAATTTCCACCCACTTGATCTGCGCAATCTCTTCTTCCTGGGGCGTATAATCATAATTCTGCGCCCTGGCAATAAAATAGATGACATCCTTTTGGGTATCCTTTTTGGGGGAATAGGAGATGACCTCCCGGAAACTTGGGTCGATAATCACATCGATTCCCGTCTCCTCCTTGATTTCCCGAAGCGCGGTTTCCACTTCTGTTTCACCGGATTCCACATGGCCTTTGGGAAAAGACCAGTGACCGCCGTTTGCATGCTTAATAAGCAGCAGCTCGGTGTTTCCATGAAACCGGCGAAACACCAGCGCGCCGCATGATTTTTCCAACGTCATAGTTCTTCCTCGCAAAAGTAATAATAATTATTTTTATTATAGCATATATGACGGGAAAAGTCAGTGCGTTCACACAATTTTAATTTTTAAATCAGCCGCATTTGCTGTAACCGCAGTTGCGGCATACAACGCAGCCGCCCTCGTGCTCCACAGCGGAACCGCATTCGGGGCAGTATTTAAACGCCTTATCCGCATTTCCCAGCGGCGCTCCATCCCCGGAGGAGTTTGGGATGACCGGAGGCATGGCGGCCGAACCGCCCGCTTTAATCAAATCATCTACCTTTTTGATCACCTTGGCGATCCCATCTGGACAGGAAGTGCATTTCATGCCCGATTGCCGCACTGTGGACGGGCAGCGGATCCCCTTTAGCTGGTCAAGGATTTCCTCAACTGAAATGCCGGAACGCAGGGCGATGGACGCAAGCCGCGCCGTCGCCTCCGACTGGGAAGGGCAGCCCCCGGCTTTCCCGGTGCTGGTGAAGACCTCGCAGATTCCGTTTTCATCATAATTGACTGTTACATACAGGTTGCCGCAGCCGATTTTTACCCGCTCGGTAAAACCGCTTGTCACCTCCGGCCGGGGCCGCGGGGTAATATTGGTTGGATATGCCGCCTTTTCCTGCCCCGCCTCTTTTTCATCGCCCCTCTTTACTTTGCCGATGTTGAGAACCTGGCTGTCACGTGAACCGTCCCGGTAAATGGTGACCCCCTTGCAGCCAAGTTTATAAGCAAGGTCGTAAACTTCACGAACATCGTCGACTGTGGCGGTTTTGACAAAATTAACCGTTTTTGATACCGCGTTGTCGGTGTGGCGCTGAAAAGCAGCCTGCATCTTGACATGGTATTCCGGGCTGACGTCGTGCGAGCAGACGAAGACACGCCGGATGTCTTCCGGAATTTCAGGAATATGGGCAAGCGTTCCCTCAGAGGCGATTTTCCGCATCAGCTCCTCTGTATAAAGGCCGCGTTTTTCCAGCGTATCCCGCAGAATCGGGTTGACCTCGACCATTTCGGTATTGTCCATGACGTTGCGGATGAATGCGTAGGCGAAAACCGGTTCGACGCCTGAGCTGACCCCCGCAATAATCGACAGAGTACCGGTCGGAGCAATGGTGGTAACGGTTGCGTTGCGGACAGGCGTGCCGTCTTTCAGGGTACTCTGAGCAAAGAGCGGGAAAGCACCCCGCACCTTTGCGAGCGCTTCTGTTTCTTTTTTCCCTGTATCGTTGATAAACGCCATTACTTTTTCGCCAAGCGCTACGCCCTCCTCAGAATTATAGGGAACGCCCATGCGCAGGAGCATGTCCGCAAAGCCCATGACGCCAAGGCCGATTTTGCGGAGCCGCTTGGTGGTTTCGTCAATCTTCTCAATCGGATACTTATTGACCTCGATAACGTTATCCAGAAAGTGGACGGCGGTGCGAACCGTTCTTTGCAGGCGGTCGTAGTTCAGCGTAAAGGTTCCCTCCGCGGTTTCATCCAGCATAGCTACCAGGTTGATGGAGCCAAGGTTGCAGGATTCATAGGGCAGCAGGGGCTGTTCGCCGCAAGGATTGGTACTTTCAATTTCCGCAATGTCCGGCACCACATTGTCGCGATTGAGGCGGTCCAGAAATATAATCCCGGGTTCGCCGTTCCTCCAAGCGTTTTCTACAATTTTTTCATAAACTTCCTTTGCGGCAAGTTTACGGACAACTTCTTTGGTTGAGGGGTCTACCAGGTCGTATTCCTCACCCTTTTCCACAGCCTGCATAAACTTTTCCGTAATGCCGACTGAGATATTGAAGTTGGTAATATCGGCATTATCCTTCTTGCAGTCAATAAAAGAAAGAATATCTGGGTGGTCAACCCGCAGGATTCCCATATTTGCACCACGCCGGGTACCGCCCTGTTTAACAGCTTCAGTGGCCATATTAAAAACTTTCATAAAACTGATCGGTCCGCTTGCAACGCCTCCGGTGGAATTGACCGTCGCCCCTGCGGGACGCAAGCGGGAAAAGGAAAAACCAGTCCCACCGCCGGATTTATGGATCAGCGCCGCCTGTTTGATCGCTTCAAAAATCCCTTCCATGCTGTCTTCAATGGGCAGTACAAAGCAGGCGGAAAGCTGGCCAAGCGGCCGGCCGGCGTTCATCAGTGTTGGAGAGTTCGGCAGAAATTCAAGCTCGGTCATCACACGGAAAAATTCTTCAGCAACCGCTTTGGTATCTGCTTTATCGTCGTAATGGAGATCCGCCTCCGCAATGGCGTCAGCGACCCTGCGGAACAAGCCCTCAACGGTTTCAGTGGGTTTTCCCGTTTCATCTTTTACCAGGTACCGGCGGCTGAGCACCAGTTCCGCATTTTTGGTTATTTTCATTACAAATCCCCCTTATCTTGTGCTTTTATCCAATGCAATATACTATATACTGTATCACAAGAAAAAACAAAAAACAATTGAATCAGTTTATTTTTTTTATTTTAGGGGAAAATTTTAAGTTTATGACAGTTTCCAGCAATTAATTTGGTCGTTTTGTCAAATAATAAAAACAGTAATCCTGTTGGCTCTGATTTTTTCCGCCCGGTTAAACCGTAATCCCATTACAGGGGGCAAATCCGTTTGAAGAAATGGACAAGCCTTACAGGTACTAGCGCACACATTTTATTTTAAGTGGCGCTTCTTAGAAAAACAAATTATTTAAATTTGTACAGGCTTTTTATTCGGAGGAATTCATATGAAAGGATTTACAAAAATAGTATTGTTTACAGGAGCGGCTGTTACTCTGGGCATCGCGAGTTTTACTCTTTCCACTACCCTGGCCGACCGGGAAACGAATCCGTCCGGCGGCGGTTCAAGTGCCGGTTCATCAGCGTCGCCCTCCCAACGGCACAAAGAGAACCTCAGCTCCACATCATCAAGCGAGGTGAGTACAACGCCTGAAATTAATAGAACTGACTGGAACCTGCTTCTGGTCAACCCGAACCACAGCGTACCGGAGGACCTCCAGCCGGTGCTGGCACAAGTGCAGGGGAAGTATGAAATGGATGAACGGGTAGCGCCATATATGAAAGAGATGATTGCCGCCGCAAAAGAAGACGGAATCAACCTCTGGGTTCTTTCCACCTACCGGACATATGAATATCAACAGGGATTGTTTGACACCAATGTCAAGCAGTTAAAAAGCCAGGGAATGACGGAAGAAGAGGCCATAAAAGAGACGGCGGCGAATGTTGCGGTTCCCGGAACAAGCGAGCATCATACCGGCCTTGCGGCTGACATTATGTGCGCGGAGTGGACCGGCGGGATTACGGACGACTTCGCAGAGACAGACGCCTATCAATGGCTGTATGCACACTGTGCCGAATACGGCTTCATTGAACGCTACCCCAAAGGCTCGACTGAGATTACGGGGATTGTTTACGAACCGTGGCATTTCCGCTACGTTGGGAAAGAGCACGCCGAAATCATTATGAAAAAAGGGATCACCCTGGAGGAATACCTGGGGATTCGCTGAAAACACAGAGCCGGCAGGATGGATGCCATCCTGCCGGCTCTGCTGTTATGGAAAGAGAGGATTAGTCGTTTGTTATGTTTTGGCTCCTTTTTCAGGAACCTGTTAAGCACAGCTCCACGCGCCCGTCTTATTCTGCTTTAAAGCGGAACACATTCCAGGAGTGCTTTTTCAGCACGGCCCTTGCAACTCCGTTTTCCGGCGCGTCCAGGGGAAGGGTAACAGGTGCAATAACGTCCGGGGTTTCAAAGGTATTGCGGACAAACGGGTCTTCGTTGTAAAGCTCAATCCGCTCAACGGGAACGAGTTCGCCAAAGGAACGCAGGTCGATTGCGGCCTCAATATCGTCATCCATGGAACAGTTGATGGCAAAGACTGTGACGTCTTTTGTCTCCGGATTGTATACAACCGCGTTGACAATTGCCGGATGCTCGCCGTAGTGCTCAGTTTCAACACTGGGGCCATCTACAACAGTGCGGATCGCAATTCCTTTTCCATACTTTGCCACATGCATAAACGGATAAAACGTCCCTTGCTTAATCGCACCGCCGCCCTCTTGGGTAGAGATCATTCCGCCGTTGTTTACAATCAAAGACTGGTTTGCAATCTTAACACGGTCAGCATTGTTGAGGAACGTACAAAGAATACCGCCGTAAATCATTGTATCCACCTGTGTAAATGCAGAATATCCACGCGCCTTAAACGCGGAAAACTCTTCAGTCCCGCCGGCACGGTCACTTGTAATAACGCCCCATTCGTCAAATGAAATATTAATGGTTTTATTGGAATGGGTGGCGACCTTTACATAATCCGCCGCGCCTTTGGCCATATCCAGAAAATCCTGCAAATCGGTAAAAAAGTGCGGAATATCGTTAAACGTATCCAACAGCGGATAGAACATGTTTGCAGCCGGGGTGTAGTTATAATAGCGGTGGAGGGAAATATAGTCAATCTGCTCATAAGCGCGTTCAAAAACCATCCTATCCCAGAAGCCAAAGGTTTTGTGCTCCGGCTCAGTCGCGCAGCTGCCGCAGAAAACCGTCTCGATTGATGGGTCGGTCCAGCGCATCAGCTTAGCGGCTTCCATTGCTTTTTTTGCGTAAGCGTCAGCATCCATGCAGCAGATCTGCCAAGGTCCGTCCATTTCATTTCCAAGACACCACGTTTTAATTCCGTACGGTTTTTCGGAACCGTTTTTCACACGAAGGCTGCTCCAATAAGTATCGCCGTTTCCATTACAATAGTCAAGGAATTCCTGCGCGTCCTGTGGCGTTCCTGTTCCCATATTCGTGGCCATCATCACTTCAAAGCCGGTGTCTTTTGCATATTTTACAAATTCATCTGTACCCACTTCATTTGTTTCAACCCTTTTCCAGGCCGGGTCAAATTTTGCCGGACGCTCGGCTTTCGGGCCGATTCCGTCTTTCCAATCATAACCGGAAACAAAGTTACCGCCCGGATAGCGGATAATAGAAACGCCGAGTTCGCGGATCAACTCTTTCACGTCGCCACGGAAGCCATTTTCATCCGCGGTGGGATGACCCGGCTCATAGATACCGCCGTAAACCGTCCTGCCCAGGTGCTCAACAAACGAACCCATCAGACGGCGGTCAACTTCACTGATTTTATAGGCTTTGTCGGCTGTAATTACTGCTTTTTTCATATAATACCTCCATGATAGTTACTGAAACAATTATTTAATGTTTTCAAAAGCCAGTTTTATATTGTTTAGTATAACATATTGAGGTTTCAAATGAAATTTGAAAAATGCCCAAAAATTCCTAAACAATCCTGTATAAAAAACCAATTTGAACTGTTTTTTAAATATATAAATTTGGTTCGCCAAACAAATGTCTGTAAAAGAGTCGAATATGATACAGGCAGGGCGCAAAACGCACCGTAAAACGGGTATGTATTGTGGTAAGTCCTCCTGGCTTAACCGCAATAACTGCACATCAATAAAAAGCAGCGCCGCGGGCTTTCTCCACGGCGCTTTTACAAAAGTTTAAATGTTCATCCGGCCATTGATTCGAATTGGCTGTTGTAAAGGGCGGCGTAAAAACCGTCTTGGGCAATCAGCTCATCGTGGCTGCCCTGCTCTACAATGTCGCCGTCTTTCATGACAAGGATGGTGTCCGCGTCGCGGATGGTGGAAAGGCGGTGCGCAATGATAAAGCTGGTGCGGCCTTTCATCAGGTTTTCCATCGCCTTCTGGATCCGGACCTCCGTACGGGTATCGACTGAACTGGTCGCCTCGTCGAGAATCAGGACAGCCGGGTCGGCTAAGATAGCGCGGGCAATGGTGAGAAGCTGCTTCTGGCCCTGTGAAATATTGCTGGATTCTTCGTTGAGCTCCATCTGGTAGCCGCCGGGAAGGGTGCGGATAAAATGATCCGCATGAGCCGCCTTGGCAGCCGCAATGACCTCTTCATCGGTGGCGCCAAGCCGCCCATAACGGATATTTTCCATAATGGTTCCCTTGAACAGCCAGGTATCCTGCAGCACCATGCCGAACGCATCGCGCAGATCGTCGCGGGTAAAGTCGCGGATATCGTGCCCGTCAAGCAGGATTGCGCCGCCGTTTACGTCGTAATACCGCAGCAGCAGTTTAACCATGGTGGTCTTGCCCGCCCCGGTCGGCCCTACAATGGCGACTTTTTGCCCGGGCTGGACTTCTGCAGAAAAGTCATTGACAATGATCTTTTCCGGAATATAGCCAAACTTGACGTTTCGGAATTCAACATGTCCCTGAACTTCTTTAAGCTTCACAGGGTCAGCCTTTTCCGCAACCTCCTCCGGTTCATTCAAAAACTCAAAAACACGCTCCGCAGCGGCTGCGGTGGACTGGAAGACGTTTGCAATATTCATGGTCTGGGTGATCGGCTGGTTGAAGAGCCGGACGTACTGGATGAACGCCTGGATGTCGCCGACGGCAATTCTGCCGACCGTAATAGCTCCACCGAAAAACACAATATCCTGTACGGCGAGCATCCCGCCCAGAACGCAAACCGCTACGTAGCCGAGATTGCTCACAAACTGCATAATCGGCATCATCAAACCAGATAGGAACTGCGATTTCCATGCGACGTTATAAAGTTTTCCGTTAAACTCGTCAAATTTTTCTATGCTTTTTTTCTCACCGTTAAACGCCTTCATAACGTTATGCCCGGCATACATTTCCTCTACATGGCCGTTGACCTCTCCCAAATAACGCTGCTGGCCAATAAAGTATTTCTGAGACCGCTTGACGATAGCCGAAACCAGCAGAAGAGCAACCGGAATGATGATAAGGGTGACAAGGGTCAGAAGCCAGCTGATGGTGAACATCATAATCAGCACGCCGATAATCGAGGTGACGGCGGTGATCAACTGGGTGAGGCTCTGGTTGAGTGAATTCGAGACCGTGTCGACATCATTTGTCACGCGGGAAAGAACCTCGCCGTGGGTACGGGTGTCAAAATAACTCAGCGGCAGACGGTTGATCTTCTCAGAAATCTCCTTGCGGAACCGGTAGGTCAGCTTCATGGAAACGCCGGTCATCAAAAAATTTTGAATATAGGAGAAAGCCGCACTGGCCACGTAAATAATCAAAAGAAAAATCATGATGGAGCCAACCGCTTCAAAATTGATCCCGTTTGAAGTACCGGCCATCTTTCCCATAACACCGTTAAAAATTTCGGTTGTGGCGTTACCCAGGATTTTCGGCCCGATAATTGAAAACACCGTACTGGCAATGGCGAAGATAAATACGACAATAACCGAGGGGAGGAACGGTTTTAAATACCGCAGCAGGTTTTTCATGGTCCCCTTAAAATTTTTGGCTTTTTCGCCCGGTACGCCTGGGCCATGGCCGCCCATGGGACCTTTATGCTTCTGCTGAAAAGATGTTCCTTTGCTCATGCTTCCAGCTCCTTTTCCGACAACTGTGACTGGGCGATTTCCCGGTAAACAGCGCAGTTTTTCAGTAATTCTTTATGGGTGCCGATTCCGGCAACATTCCCGTCGTCCAGAACGACAATCTGCTCCGCGCCCATAATGGTGCTGACCCGCTGAGCCACAATCAGCATGGTGGACTGGCCCGTCTCCTGTTTCAAGGCACGGCGGAGAGCAGCGTCAGTCTTAAAATCGAGGGCAGAAAAGCTGTCGTCGAAAATATAAATCGGCGCCCGCTTCACCAGCGCCCGCGCAATGGAAAGGCGCTGCTTCTGGCCGCCGGAGACGTTGCTGCCTCCCTGGGCAATTTCAGAATCATACCCTGCTTCCTTATCCTCTATAAAATCGGCCGCCTGGGCAATTTGCGCCGCCTTTTGAAGCTCATCATCCGGCGCATCCTCCCTTGAATACTGCAGGTTTGACTTGATGGTGCCGGAAAAGAGCACCCCTTTCTGGGGAACGAAACCAATTTTCTCGCGGAGTTCATGCTGGGGAACGTCCCGGATATTCACACCGTCGATCAGAATCTGCCCCTCGGTCACGTCGTAAAACCGTACAATCAGGTTGACAAGGGTAGATTTTCCGCTGCCCGTACTGCCGATAAACGCGGTTGTTTCCCCTGGCCTTGCTGTAAAACTGATATTCGTTAAGGCCGGCTCATCGGCTTTGGGATAGGCAAAGGAAACATTTTTAAATTCAACGACTCCCTTGAAATCCTGTGGGAAATGTACAGGGGTTTCCTTATCGCTGATAACCGGTTCGGTGGTGAGAACCTCATTGATCCGTTCCGCAGAAACAGAAGCGCGGGGCAGCATGATGAACATGACCGAAATCATAAGGAAAGACATGATGATCTGCATAGCGTACTGCATAAAGGCCATCATATCCCCGACCTGAATGCTTCCCATATCGACCTGCCCGGCGCCGATCCAGATGATCAGCAGCTGAACGCCGTTCATAACCAACATCATCACAGGCATCATAAAAACCATGATCCGGTTGACAAAAAGATTTGTTTTAGTCAGGTCGCGGTTGACCTCGTCAAAGCGCTCTTCTTCCCGATTCTGGGTGTTGAAGGCGCGGATGACCATCATACCGGTCAGGCTCTCACGGGTGACAAGGTTTAGTTTATCCACCAACTTTTGAACCCGTTTGAAACGCGGTACCGAAAGGGCGAAGATCACCAGAACAAGGCCGATGACCACCAAAACTGCGACTGCAATAATCCAGCTCAGGTTGGCACTCTTGCCAACCGCCTTGACAACGCCGCCGATTCCCATGATAGGCGCATAAAAAACAAAACGGAGCGCCATGACGGAGAGCATTTGAATCTGCTGGATATCATTGGTTGTTCTGGTAATCAGCGAAGCGGTTGAAAAATGGTCGAATTCCGCATTGGAAAACTCCTCTACCCTGCGGAAAATATCATGGCGCAGGTTGCGCGCCGTCCCCGCCGCAAGACGGGCGGAGAGGTAGCCTACCGCAATGGTGCAAAGAGCGCCTAAAAGCGCAACCAGCAGCATTTTGCCGCCCTCCGCCAGAATATATCCGGTATCCCCGGCGGCAATTCCATTGTTGACAGTATTGGACATGTAGTC
Source organism: Oscillospiraceae bacterium (assembly GCA_902766785.1). Taxonomy (GTDB): domain Bacteria; phylum Bacillota; class Clostridia; order Oscillospirales; family Ruminococcaceae; genus Metaruminococcus_A. Next base: position 113,275 of record CACXEO010000048.1, read on the forward strand.
CGGCAAGGCCAGGTCAGTCATTGCCTGAACAAACAAAAGGCCAAAAATTACAACAACCCAGAGGGCATACGGCTTAAAAATTTTGATCAATTTCATCATAAAGGTTCAAGCCCCCACTATCATTTTCGTCTTGTATTTATACATTATCCACTTTCTGGAACTTTAAAACTTGAACAAAATTGAAATAATATAAGAACAAATGACTATTTGGTCAGATACAATAAAAAAGCAGCCTGGTGTTGGCTGCTTTTTACATTTCTTCGCTATTCTTCCCATGACACCTGCAAAATATTCTCGCTCCTATAGTCCCGGGAATAAAAGAAGGAGCCCGCTGATCAGCACCGGATAAAGACCGATAACGCAGACAACCCGCAAAAGCTGGAAAGTGGTTACCTTTGACGTGTCTGCACCAAAATCCGCGGCAATCAGGGAAAACTCGGACAATCCGCCCGGCGCGCAGCAGAAGAAAGCGGTCGGCAGGTTCATATTGGTAAACCGGTAAAGCCCAAGGCTTAAAGAAACGCTGATGAGAAAATGCCCCAGCAGGAACAGGATAGCCGGAATCACCGCATCCTTCAGGCCGATGACAGCCGCCAGAGTGATCCCCTCTCCAATTAATGCACCGGAGCAAATCTGCGCCCCGGTTTTTACCGGGAGCGGCATATACGCGTTGCCGAAAAAAATATTCTGCGCCGCTACGCCAGCCATTGCAAAAACGAGCGGTCCAGCTGGAACGCCGAGCAGAAACCCAACCGTACCGCTGATCCCTCCGACTGCTGCGGTGATCAGAACATCTTTCCAGCTATGCTTTTTCACAAGCCCTTCGGAAAGGGGCTCCTGTTCCGCTTTTGCCTCCCGCACGGGGAGGACGTCGGTTCTGGGACGGTGCTTATCGAACAGCTTGACCACTTGCGTTACAATCGGCGGAAAAAGAGCGATAACCGAAATTAACCGAACCAGTTGGAGGACTGAGACAATTGAAGTATCCGCCCCCATGTCAAAGCTGATCAACGCCATATCCACCACGCCGCCCGGCGCACAGCAAAACAGCGCGGTAACCAGGTCGTACTCCGTAAAAAAGTAGAGCAGGAAACCCATTGTCAGGGTGAGGATAATTACGGATACTACAATTATCACCGCGGGTTTTATCACCTTTTTGAGCGCCAGAACGTCCTCTTTGCGGATTCCCACACCGATAAACGTCCCCGCAATTGCCTGTACAACCGTTTTGATTTCAGTGGGAAGAAAAGCTTCCCCTGTAAAAATATTGAGCAGCGCCACGGCTGCCATAGCGCCGATCATAGCGCCCGCCGGAACTTTCAACGCCTTAACCAGAAGCCCGCCTGCAACCGCCGCCAGGACCGTATAGAATAACGGCAACATTTTAACAACACCCCTGCGATTCATTTTGTAGTAAAAAGACTGTTTGATTGTTTGAGAGAATGGGAAAAACAAAACCGGGCCGCTTTACGGCGGCCCGGCTGATTCAACGGATGATCCGGTATGCTTTCTGGTCCCTGCAGAACTGGGCGCCGTGCCCCTTTTCCGGCAAATGCCTTACCAACAGTATAGTACAAATGAAAGGGCAGGTCAATTCAGTTTTTCTACAGGTCAGCCAGTTCGATTCCCGTGTAATAATGCTTTAAAATTTCCTCATATGTTTTTCCGGAAGCGGCCATCTCGTTCGCTCCATATTGGCTCATCCCAACGCCATGCCCCAGCCCTTTCGTCGCAAAGATATAACTGTCGCTGTCCGTGTGGTAGCTCACTGTAAAATTTGCGGAAGAAAGAGAAAGAGCAGAGCGGAGCTGAACACCGCTGAGCGTTATACTGCCGGCCTGAACCTCCGTAACAGTACCGGAGTCAGACGTTTTTTTGACTTGGAACAGGGCCGCCTTATCCCCGCTCAAAACGATATCAGGATAAGCTTTTTTTAGGGCTTTCTCCACTTCTTCATAAGATAACTTTTTTTCGGACTTGTAAGACGGCGCGTTTTCATCCGGCTTGCTGTCAACCGGGACTAAGTAGGCGAAAGCGTTCCCCCAAACAACCTCGGCCGATTCAGTTTTTCCGGAGGAGGTTGAATGGAACGCCGCCGCAATGGGCTGGTCCTGGTAGAGCATGACTTTCCCGATGACCGAGTCAACTGCATCGCTGCACTTTTTCCAGAATTCTTCCGCCTTGTCCCCGTACATTTCATTGAATTCCTCACGGCTGACATAGGCCTGGTAATGGGCGGGGTCGTCGCTGAAATCGGCCCCTTTCAGGTCGGTGTTTTCCCCCGATTTCTGCACGTCCCGCATCCGCAGGGCATAGGTGTGGGCAGCTACCGCCTGTGCCTTAATTGCTTCCAGCTCATAATCCATGGGAATTTCGGCTGCAACCACCCCCTTGATATAATCAGAGGCAGATAATTCCAACACCTCCCCGGTACTGGTCCGCAGAAGCTTAAACGTATCGTTTCCGGCAACACTGTCCCCTTCCGAACTGCTTTGGGAATTTTGTTCAGACTGTGAGGGACCGGCAGCCGTCCCCGGGCTGATAAATGCGGTCAGCGGTACGCACAGCACCGCCAGTGAAAACAAAAGCAGGTTTAAAAGAACCCGTTTCATAACATTCTCCTTTCAATTTATGAATGTATCATTATAGCAAAATTCAAAAAATACGCTTTCAAGCATCTTACTGACCTAATTGATATTAAATTTGAAAGATATGGTTTTTATTTATTCATTTTAAAGGTTTTAGACCACAATTTATTCTTGACTTGACTTTAAAAATGAATTAAAATAAGATTAATTATTTCATCATCGGTGCCAAGCTGTACCGGGGCTTGGACCACAGGAGGAACTGCCAATGAATTTATCGGAATCTGAATACAAGTCCATTGAAACATTATGCGAACGGTTTAAAGAATATAACATCATTGACCCGGCGTACTATAAAAAATATGATGTCAAACGAGGGCTACGCAATAACGACGGAACCGGGGTTGTCGCTGGGGTCACCAGAATATGTAATGTTCACGGGTATGTCCTTAACGAGCATGAGCGCGAACCAATTGACGGAAAGCTCATATACCGCGGCATTGACATTGAAGACCTCATTGACGGTTTCACCAAAGACAACCGCTACGGTTTCGAAGAGGTAATCTACCTGTTGTTGTTCGGCGTTCTTCCGGACAAAGTGGAATTGGACGATTTCACCACTATTCTGAGTTTTTACCGTGACCTGCCCGATGGCTTTGCCGAGGATATGATCTTTAAAGCGCCTTCCCGCAATATTATGAACAAAATGGCCCGCTCTGTCCTCGCACTCTATTCTTATGACGACAACGCGGAAGATCATTCCCTGGTGGCGGAAATGAACAAGGCAATCAAGCTCATTGCGCGAATTCCCACCATCATGGTGGACGCTTACCAGATCAAGCGCCGCCACTACGACCATGACAGCATGTATTTCCACCAATCCAACCTTGACGAAGGATTTGCACAGAGCATCCTTTCCACCCTGCGGATGGACCGTTCTTATACCGAGGAAGAGGCGCACTTGCTCGACCTCTGCCTGGTGCTCCACGCAGAACACGGCGGCGGCAACAATTCCACTTTCACCTGCCGGTCCCTCACCTCGACCGGGACGGACGCTTATTCAGCCTATGCAGGGGCAATCAGCGCCCTCAAAGGCCCGCGCCATGGCGGTGCAAACATCAAGGCCGCTGAAATGCTGGATTGTTTCAGGGAAAATATCAAGAATTATCAGGATGAAACCGAAATTGCTTCATTTATTGAAAAGATTATCGACAAGGAAGCCGGGGATAGCAGCGGTCTGATTTACGGGATGGGCCATGCGGTTTACACCAAATCCGACCCGCGCGCCGTCATTTTAAAACGGCGTGCCGGCGAAATGGCGCAGGGAACCGATTTCGAGAAGGATTTCTGTTTGCTTGAGGCAATTGAGAAGCTGACGCCCGGAATTTTCGAACGCAAACGCGGCCTGTCCAAAGTCATCAGCGCAAATGTCGATATGTATTCGGGTCTTGTCTACCGAATGCTCGGAATTCCCACCGACCTGTTCACCCCGCTTTTTGCCGTTTCCCGTATGCCGGGCTGGGCCGCCCACCGGATGGAGGAGCTTCTCAACGGCAACCGGATTGTACGGCCCGCCTATAAGGCAATCGGGCCGAAGCAAACCTACATCGATTTGGAAAGCAGATGATTGTGCGATGAAGTTTAACTCAAGGGGGCTGCGGATTATCCTGGTCGCCCTGCTGGCGCTGTCCATTCCCTGCGGAATTATTTTCCGGGTTATGCAGCTTTTCTATGCCATTGATTACGAAACCGGTTTTTATAAAGAATGGCATTTTTCTCTTCCCGCGCTGGATATAACCCTGTTTTCTTCCGCAGCTTTGACGCTTGTCCTTGTTTTTTTTCTGAAACGGGTTCCCTTGTCGGCTGGGTTTTCAAAGGGGTGGTTCGGCGTTTCCTTATTGTCTTTCCTCTGCGCGGCAGGACTTGCGGGACAGCTTATCCTGCAAACAATGCAGGAAAGCGGCTGGTCGGTTCTGATGCTGGTCTCAGCCGCACTTTCCATAATCTGCATTATCAGCTTTATTGCTTTAGGAATCAGGCAGGATCAGGCCCTTCCCGGGTCGGGCGCGTTTTTGTTCCGCAACATCGTGTTGACCCTATGGTGCTGTTCCGAAATGCTTCTGGTCTTTTTTGACCATTCATCTGAATCGAATACATCAGAATACGTTTTTGTTATCCTGTTTTTGTACTTTGCTTCTCTCTTTTTTGTTAAATACGGAAAGCTCGCTTTTTACAACGGCCCAACCCATGCAACTACCTTCAGTCTTCTGGCTTCCGGTTCCCTGATGGCCCTTTTTGGTTTTGTCCTCTCGGTGCCGAATCTCGTTGCCAGTTGTTACGGCGTGGCTTCCTGGCAGAGCTTTTCCCCGTTTTCCTGCGTCGCGTTTCCGCTCGCGGTCTACGGGCTTGTCTTTGTCTGTATGAACTGTCTGCGGTCCGGTTCAAAAAAAGAATTCCATATTTAAAAGAAGCCGGCCGTTTTTAAAACGGCCGGTATTTCCATAATTAGAAAGGACGTTTCTATGAAAGTTTATACCGCCGCCCAAACGCGGGAAGCCGAAGCTGCCGCCGTTACAAAGGGAACCAGCTACGAAGCCTTGATGGAAAACGCCGGAGCAAAAGCCGCCGAAGAAATTCGTGGTCTATCTTCCGGTAAGCCTTCTTCCATTCTGTTGCTCTGCGGAAAGGGAAATAATGGTGGGGACGGATTGGTCATTGCCCGCCATCTCGCAGAAGCGGGCTGGCAAGTGTGTGTTTCTTTCCTATGCGGAGCCGAACTTTCCCCGCTGTCCCAGCTCAACCTGGAACGACTGCCGCAAAATGTTTCCGTTGTTCCGGCGACCGGGTTGGAGGAGGATATAGAATCTGCCGGTTATTTGGTTGACGGGGTTTTTGGGATTGGCTTTCACGGGGAGCTGCCCCTTTCTGTGCAAAGGATTTTCCAGAAGGCCAATCGGTGCAAGGCGTGCAGGATTGCCCTCGACCTTCCAAGCGGTATGGACTGTGATACCGGGGAGACAAGCCCAAGCACCTTTTGCGCCGGTGTTACCTATACCTTCGGCGCCTACAAGCCCGCCCTGCTGATGGAAACGGTGAAGCCGTACTGCGGAGAAGTGCGCTGCCTGGACATCGGGCTGTAAAAACTATAACAGTCCTCCTGCCACTTCAACCTTATTTCTTTCGGTTTTAAGAAAATAACTATAGTATGAATCTGGAAAGGAAGAACAATTTTGAAAAAATCGGAATTCAAAAAATTACTTAAAAACCAAAACAGAGCCGCAAAAAAATATTCGTTGTATATGGTTGCTGCAGTGCTGATTTTTTTTGCTATGGCAGTTACGTTTTCGTATTTGTATTTTAGCGGCATCTTATCGTTATTTTATTATATAGTTACCGAAAGTATTATTATACTTTTAATTGGTGTTCCTTTAATTATTATTGATATAAAAAATGATGTTGAAATTAACAGGATATATAAAAAATATAAAATTGACAATGACTTATCTACGTACAAGGATAAAACAAAAATTATTACAATTTTTCTGTTAATTGAAATTGTTTTAGGATTAATATTCAGTATCCTTATTGTAAAGCATACACTGGACAATAAAGCACCAGACGGTTACCAAGAAATTTCTAACACCTTAAGTATTACAACTAACAAGGGAAATACAATAGAAACAGAATATCAGGACCTTGGTGACTTTTCCGTCAAAATCCCTAAAGAATTCGGGATCATGAGCAGTGAGGCAATTTCGGCTAAGTATCCAATCGGAAACGAGCCGTCTTTGGTGTATACAAACGAAACCGGTAGTATTAATATTGTTTTTAATCTAAATGATACCCCTATGGAAAACAATCAAATTGAAGAATACATAAAACAAATGGAAGCGCTTTATTCGCAATATACTGAAAATATAGATGTCGGTTTTTTTGAAAGAGACGGGCATAAAATTGGAGAAATAAAATTTATATCTCCCGCAAGTGATACAAATATCTACAATCACTTAATTGCGTTTTCCATTGACGGGAAGTTAAGAATACTGAGTTTTAATTGTACCGAAAAATATATGAATGAATATAAAGACGTAAGTGAATTTATCATTAATTCAATTACTTTCAAATAACAAACGCTGTAAAATGGGTATTAAAAAAGGACTCTACCGAAAGCGAGAGGCCTCGTAAGGAAGAAGGCAGAGCAAAAATTTGCTCTGCCTTCTCTTTTGTACTGCCCGAAGTAAATGTATAACGGATTTTGGTGTCAAAATCCGATGCTCGTTAAATCTATGGATAGGAAGTGATATTCCGAGCGTACGCTCGGAGTGATATTTTCCTTTCGGAAAGTGATATAAAAGCCTATCGGCTTTTGTGATATTATATTCGTCTCCAAAACTGCCGTAGGCAAATATAACTTGGCGTATACCAAATATCACCGCACAGCAATATAACTGTGGCACACTTCCCTTAGAAGTGTGCCACAAGGCAGCGTCCTTTTTACGTTTAACCACAGAATGGGCTTTTGGCCGTATCATTCACATAAAATAAGTTGTGTCAACATATCACAGCCGCAATTTTTGACCTGAGCTTTTTACGATCGCATTATCAAAGGCGCGTCATAATCCCGGTTGTCAATCAATACATCGCACTGTTCTTTCGGGCGGTACTCCCGCAGATAGCATTCCTGAACGGGAATATATTTTTCGCGGTACCTTTGCAAAAACGCTTTCCCGTATTTTGGAACATCCCGTATCCGCGCACGCCGGAGCACTTCATGAAAGGGAATGTCCAAAAAAATTGTTCCATTTAAAAAAGAGAGTACGGGCGGACGAAAAAGAAGAACGCCTTGAATCAGCAAAACGGTACCCTCTTCCACCCGGCAGGTCACCCTGTTCCTGTACTCGTCCGTGTCCAAATCCAGGCAGGTCACAGTCTTATCACGACGGCCTTCCTCCCGCAGAGGGGCTAAAACTTCCCGGATCAGCTTATCATAATCAAAGGCGTTTTGGTAATAGGCGTCCACCGGGTTTCCCCCCATCCCCCTGACGGCGGATGGGTTGTGAAAGTCGTCAAGATGGAGCACCTGATTCTTTACCCCAACAGCGGTTAAAAATTTTGAATAAGCTTGCGTGAACTCGGTTTTACCGGAGGTATCTACCCCGCTGATACCGACTACCCGCTTCCCCTGCAGGCAGCCGGAAAGCTTGCAAAAAAGTTCGATTCGGTTCAGCTGCACTTCTACTTCCCCCGCGTTGCCCGCGGCAAAAGAAGCTGCTTCCAGTTCACTGGGAAGCCCACGGCCATATCCATAGGCCGCCAGAATAAATGGCAGGCGGTTTGCTTTGGCGGCTTCGGCATCCGCCGCCGTGTCACCGATAACGACTGCCGCCCGGTCCTCACGAAGGAGCGCCTTCACAGCAACCGCCTTTGATTCGAATTTTCCCGCACTCAGCTTGGCTGAAAATACCGGGCAATCCCCGTAGCGGACAACACCAAGCTGATATATTCAGAGCTCCCGTTGGAACAGATGCAAAGCGTATGTTTTTGAGAAAGCCATTTCAGCATTTCATGGATTCCCGGGAAAAGGGCGCCGTGTTCCGCCACCTCCCGCCGCTCCAGTTCACGAAGGCGCTCGCCCACCTTGGCAAAATCCACGCCGGAACCATCCCACAGCGCTGCCCTCAGGAATTGCCCGGAGTTTTTTCCAATATTGCGCACAACCGTTTCGTCTGGAACAGGCGGCAGGCCAAGCTCGCCGCGAAGCCTCCTGACAGCGTTTACGGTACATTCCGCCGTTTGAAACAGGGTTCCGTCCAAATCAAAAACAAGCTGCATAACGTTTTCCTTTCAGAGCAGGCAAAGCGCAGGCTTATCCTTTAAGATCACCGCTTCAGCCGTATAATCCAAGCCGGCCGGAAGCGTTTTCGGAATGCCGAGTGCGAATAAATTCCCGGCTTGTACCTCCAGTTCCGCCACCCTGCCGCCTCCTTTACGAGAGAGCTTTGCAAGACTTGTTCCATAGGGCAAGCGTGCGGTTTCCTTCATCCGGGCCGCAATTTCCATTCCTTTGGCGTTCATTCCGAGAATCCGGAGATAGGGCGGCTCTATCATCAAATCCCGCTTACCGATCCCCAATACCGCGTAGAGGGCGATCCGCCGCAGCCTTGCGTGGGCGTACCGCTTTGTCTTGGCAAGGGCGTAAAACTCCTCAAGGCTGCACGCCGCCTGCGCCGCCCGGAAGAGGCGGAGTTCCAGCCCTTCCGAAACATCGGGAAGGGCGGCAAACTCTTGGGGACTGAGCTTACGAAGTTGGAACAACAGTGAGGTTTCCAACCTTTCCATCCGACAGGGGGCAAGCCCCTTTTCCAGTTCCGCCGTATAAATCTCCCACGCGGATATGGGCACATACGCCTGAAACTGGTTCCCGTTACAGATTTTCCCCCTCAACAGGGAAGCACTCGCAATTGCCTGTGACGCCGCCGCCGAATCGTGTCCCGCTCCAACCCGCTCCACCGTAACCGGCCGGATAAACGATCCAAAGCGCTGTAGCGCTTTGCAGTACTCCACCGCCAGAATGTTATTCGGCTGCGAAAGAACTGCGGCGGCTTCTCTCCCACCAAACTGCTCCAACGCAGTCTGGCGCGCGGCGGCGTATGAAACGCCTTTTGCCAGCTCCATCCGGATAAAAGCGTCCGCTTTGGGGGAAGAACATGCCCGAGCAGTTTGCCAGAGCAGGGCTGCATTGCCCGCCTCGCTTCCAAAGCCAAGCCAGTCCACGCAACCCATTTTGTCGAACAGAGCGACGGCCGCGGCAGCAAACCTCTCTGCAGATAGCGCTGCATAAAGAGAGGGCAGCTCTATTACCAAATCGACGCCGTTTTTCAGCGCCGCTTCCGCCCGCGCCCATTTCGAAAAAAGGGAAACTTCTCCGCGCTGCACCAAATGGCCGCTCATGACCGCCGCGATATGGGTAGCCCCTTGTTTCCGCAGTTGTTCTGTCAAATAAAGGTGCCCATTATGATACGGATTGTATTCTGCCACAATTCCAGCAATTTTCACACTTTTTCCTCATTTGCAGCTAAAAAGCCTTGAATTTTAGTTCTATTTGTAATAATATAATTTATGTGTTGTCTCGTCAAGGTATATTTGGTCGCCTGGTCGGACGATGTGCCAAAGGCAGGGGGACAAAAAATAATATAAAGGAGACCATTGCAGATGAATGTATTGGTAATCAACGCAGGCAGTTCTTCGCTCAAATATCAGTTAATTGATATGACAAACGAAAAACTCCTTGTCAAAGGTATGTGTGACCGCATCGGCATCGAGGGCGGTAATTTTAAGTATCAGGTTCCCGGCAAAGAAGACTATAAAGTCAACCAACCGATTGCGAACCATGCGGAAGCCATTGAGCTCGTTATAAAAACCCTGACCGATCCGAAAATTGGCGTCATCAAATCTATGAGCGAAATTGAAGCAGTCGGCCATCGCGTTCTCCACGGCGGTGAAAAATTCTCCGGTTCCGTTCTCGTCAACGAAGACGTCAAAGCGGCGATCCGCGAATGTTTTGAACTTGGGCCTCTCCACAACCCTGCAAACCTCACCGGAATTGAATCCTGCGAAAAAGTTATGCCGGGTGTACCACAGATCGCAGTCTTCGACACAGGCTTCCATCAGACTATGCCGGACTTTGCTTACATCTACGCGCTTCCCTATGAATACTATGAGAAATACAAAATCCGTCGCTACGGTTTTCACGGAACAAGTCACCGTTACGTCACGCTCCGTGCTGCTGCTGTTCTCGGCAAGAAGCCAGAGGAGCTGAAGATTGTCACCTGTCATCTCGGAAACGGTTCTTCCGTCACCGCAGTCAAAAACGGTAAATGTTTCGACACTTCCATGGGTGTTACCCCGTTGGAAGGTCTGATTATGGGCACCCGTTGCGGTAATATTGATCCAGCAATTGTCCCGCTCATCATGAAGAAAGAAAACCTGACTCCGGACGAAATGGATGTTATCCTCAATAAGAAATCCGGTATTCTCGGTGTTTCCCAGACGACCAGCGACAACCGCGATATCGAAGAAGGTGCAAAAGCGGGTAACAAACGTTATCAGCTGATCGAGAAAATGCTTGTTCATCAGATTACAAAATACATTGGTGGCTACGCCGCAGCTATGGGCGGCATTGATGCAGTTGTCTTCACCGGTGGTATCGGTGAGAACAATCCGCACTACCGTGCCCGTATTGCCGAGAACCTCCGTTTCATGGGTGCCGACATAGATGAAGAGCGCAACAATAAATGTAAGCGGAAAGATTGCGAAGAGATGGATCTCTCCACCGACAAAGCAACTCTTCGTATTCTCTGCATCCCAACTAATGAAGAACTGATGATTGCCCGTGATACTCTCGAGATCGTAAATGGTCTCAAATAAGATTCGCTTGATATTTAAAGCAGGCCGATTTTCGGCCTGCTTTTTATTTTCCCGCGTCTTCCTACAGCGCCCATGCTTTTATCATATCTTATAACATTCATCACAAAAAGTACCGCATACCATTTTGATACTAAAAATGGTATGCGGTACTTCAATTTCTTCTTGCTGTCCAAACGAATGATACCGTTTATTTCTTCATAAAAGCCTTCATCCGCTCCTGTGTCTTCTTATTGTAATTGATGATCTGGTGATCATACTCCTCATCCATGTATTTGGAGTGAAGCATAAAATCCGCTGTGGCGCGGTTGTTAGCAATTGGAATATCGTAAACCACTGCAATGCGCAGCAGGGCCTTTACATCAGGATCGTGCGGCTGCGCTTCAAGCGGATCCCAGAAAAAGACAACCATGTCAATGGCACCCTCAACAATTTTCGCGCCGACCTGCTGGTCGCCTCCGAGCGGGCCGCTGTTATAAGCACGGACCGGGAGCTCGGCCTCTTCCGCAATCAAGCGGGCGGTCGTACCGGTTCCACAGAGGAAGTGCTTTTTCAGCTCTTCACTATTTTCCTTTACCCATTCCACCAATTCCCGTTTTTTGGTGTCGTGCGCAATCAGGGCAATCTTTTTCTGCTTGCCGATGGTTAAAGTCAAGTAATCGTCATTCAAAATCATAAGATATCCTCCTCTTTTCTCTGACCCGGTTATTCGGCGGGCGAAAAGCTGACACTATGGCCCGTATGATCAGCCACTGCAATCAAAAACTTTATTTTTTTCCCCATCCGGGTGAACATTTCTTCGTGTTCCGTTGGAGCGCTTCCGGGGAAGCCGCTTTTGGCCAGATCCCAGGTCTGATAGCAAATTTCAAAGCCGCACTGGTCAAAATACCTTAAAGACTCCTCAAACAGTCCATCATCATCAGTTTTAAACCAGATTTCCCCGCCTTCCTGTAAAAAGAGGCGGTATTGGTTCAACTGCCGGGGATGGGTCAGGCGGTGTTTTTTATCCCGTTCCTTAGGCCACGGCGGACAGAAATTAATGTAAATACGCTCTATTTTATCCTCCGGCGCCAGCATCTGCACAATCCGTTCAATATCCTGCGACATCAGCCGGACATGTGCAGACGCGTGCGCGTCTTTCGCCTCTAAATTGCGTTTTGCAAGAACAAGCATTTCGCTTTTCAAATCAATGGCCAAAAAATTGACAGCGGGATGCTGGGCCGCCATATCGGCAATAAAACCGCCCTTTCCGCAGCCGAGCTCCATATGGAGCGGCTGCCCGTTTCCGAACTCATCCGCCCACCTTCCACGAAGTTCGGAAGGACTGGCAACATAAAAGCTGCAACTTTCCAGTTCAGGCCTTGCCCAGGGTTTGTGACGGATTCTCATTTATTTTCCCTCCAGGTAATAGGTAGCCTCCATATCGGCGGTAGCCAGTGCGAAGGCTAGGGGGTATTTTTCAAAAACACTGCCGACGCTGCGCGGATCCTCCGGGCCTGAAAAACCCATATGGTACCGGATAGCGAACGCCTCTTCCCGTGTCAGCCGCATAAAGCCGGAAACAATATAGACCGATTTTTCTCCATGGCCATAAGGGAGCTGGTCGTCGAACTCATAACAGGGAACCTTCTGCCAAACACCATTGTCATCCTTAACGTTACGGGTGCTTCTTTTGTAGGTGTTGATTTTGCAGATATCGTGAAGCAGGGCAACAATCGCCACCGTTTCTTCATTTGGGTCCAGTTCATACACTTCTTTAACCCGCAGCCTCGCAAGGTAATCCAATAAGCACTCATATACATTCAGACTATGTACCACCAGCCCTCCGTCATAGGAACCGTGGAAACGGGCGCTGGCGGGCGCCGTGAAGAAGTCGCAGGCTTTGGAATCCAAATACTCCAAAAGCTTGTCCGCTCCTTCCCTTTTGATTTTATCCTGGTAGAGTTCTATAAACTTATCTCTCACCTGAGGCCCAACCTTCCTTTCCAATATACAGAAACCTTGCGGAAGCAACTTTTTCACTAAAACCCACCGGACACACCCGCCCGGGCTTATTTCAACTCTCAATGCCATGAAGCAGAACACCGCCTTTTGCTTCAGCAAAAGAAGTAAAAAACAAGCCATCTCATCTCCGCGGACACAGGAGCCAGTTTTAATTTACTCAGGTAACATGAAATGCCGTCTAAGGTTTGAGGTTATTATACCATGTTCGAAGTTTTTCGGCAAAACATTTTTCTTTTTAAAATACAAATAGTATAATGATATAAAATTAGACAAATTATATCTTTTTAATTGCATTGTTATCCCAATTGTTAAATACAATTTGTAATATTATGTAGATTTATACTGAATTCAGCCAATTTATCTGGCAGAGGTACTTCCGTTCCATTTCCCGCAGCTTTTTTCTCATCAACAGGCATTGCGGCAGAAACCGCTCTACCTCGTTCCAAAAAGCCGGGGAATGGTTATGCTGCAGCGTGTGGCAAAGCTCATGGACAACAACATAATCGATCAGCTCCTCCGGGAGCAGGATAAGCCTCCAGCTCAGCCGGATATCGTTTTTGCTGTTGCAGCTCCCCCAGCGGCTTGCTGCGCCGCCAACCGTGACTTTCCGGCATTCAATCTCTGTAAAGCTTTTCCACTTTTCAGCAATTTCAGGCAGACGGGACAGCGCTTTTCGCCGGTACCATTCAGTTAAGGCTCTTCTGCGCTCTCGCTCGTCCATAGGGAGGGAAAAAACACCCTCTGTTAATAAGACGGCGCTGCTTTCCGTTAAACGGACGGTGTACTCTTTCCCAAGGAACAGAACTTTTTCCCCTTCCCCCGCCGAATAACCCGCTTGCTGTTCCAGCCTGTCCTGTGCAATTTTAAGATGGGTTTCAATCCATTCGCTCCGGGAAGTTACAAAAGCTTCTATCGCCGAGAGCGGTATCCCCAGCGGCGCCCGAACCTCTACCCGCGTATCCGGCAGGATATAGACAGCCAGCGTTTTCCGCTTGGAACGCACCAGGCGGTACTCATGTTTCCCCATAAACGATTCATCCTTTCCCAAACGTCCGTCCCGTGCCGCAGACGGACGCCACGGTGAGACCCGCCGCCCCGGCAAAGCAAAAGCGCCCGGAGGGCGCTTTTAGTTCATCAACTTATTTCACCCGGAACCGCAGGACGTTCCAGGAAACCTTCGGCATCCGGACAACCGTCGCACCGTTTTCCATCCTGAGCGGCTCGCAGTTCACTGGGACGATCTGATGTTCCGCACTGTTGGTCGCTTTGATGTTATCGTTGGAATAGCAGATGCATTCCGTACACTCCACGTCGCCAAACGGACGGAGATCGACGGTCACTTCAACGTCGTCCTCCAGGCTGCGGTTGACCGCAAAGACGGTGACCGTCCCCTCTTCCTCGTTATGTACTGCAACAGAGTCAATGTGCTTTACTTCAGAGCGCTCCTCGCAGGAATAAACCGGGGATGCAACCTCAGTGCTGAGAGCGACGCCACGCCCGTAGTTCGACGCGTGCATGAACGGGTAGAAGATGGTCTGGCACCAAGCAGGGCCGTTCCCGTCTTCGGTCATGATCGGCGCAATGACGTTGACCAGCTGTGCCAGGCAGGCGGTCTTGACGCGGTCACAGTTTTTCAGCAGGGTGATCAGCATAGAACCGACCAGTACCGCGTCCTCAAAAAAGTAAATATCTTCAAGCTGATGCGGAGCCTGCACCCATTTCGGCAGTTTTTTATCCTGTTCATTGGAGTGGTACCAGACATTCCATTCATCGAAAGAAAGATTGATGTCCTTTGTCCCGCGCTTTTTGGCCTTGACCATATCGCAGACCGCAACGACTTCCTTGATGAACTCATCCATCTCGTCTCCCTTTGAGAGGAAAGACTGGGTGTCCGCACTGTTGTTGTAGCCGTAATACTGGTGAAGGGAGAGCAAGTCGACATTCTCATAAGTATGGGTTAAAACCGTTTCCTCCCAGCTGAGATAGGTCGGCATATTCTTATGAGAACTCCCGCAAACCACCAGCTCGATCGACGGGTCGACCCATTTCATGATTTTGGCGGTCTCACAGGCGGTGCGGCCGTACTCCTCCGCCGTCTTGTGGCCAATCTGCCACGGGCCGTCCATTTCGTTGCCAAGGCACCATGTCTTGATGTTGTGCGGGGCTTTATAGCCGTGCTGAACCCGCAGATCGCTGAGTGCCGTGCCGGAAGGGTGGTTGCAGTATTCGATCAGCTCCTTGGCTTCCATTGCGCCGCGGGTGCCGAGGTTAACCGCCATCATTACGTCGGTATTCGCTTTTTTAGCCCAGTCGCAGAATTCATTGAGGCCAAACTGGTTTGTTTCCACCACAAACCAGGCGAGTTCCAACCGGGAAGGGCGGAGCTCCTTTGGCCCAACACTGTCTTCCCACTTAAAGCCGGAGACAAAGTTGCCGCCTGGGTAGCGCACAACCGGGACGTTCAGCTTTTTTACCAACTCCAGCACGTCGGTGCGGAAACCCTGTTCATCAGCCGACGGATGCCCGGGCTGGTAGATGCCGTTATAGACTGCGCGGCCTAAATGTTCAATAAAGGACCCGTAAATCCGTTTGTCTACCGGAGCAATCCGGCTTTGCTTATCTACCGTGATTTTCGCCTGTTTCATTCTGCTTTCCCTCACTTTCGGTTCATTAAAAACGCCTTAATTTCTTTTTCATCCGGTATCGCAGGAATTCCTCCGAACCGGGTCGCGCAGAGCGAGCCCGCCGTACACCCAAACCGGAGCATTTCGGGCAGAGTTCCGTCATCCAGGCAAAATCCGTTCTGGATCAGCCGGGAAAGGAGCGCACCGGTAAAAACATCGCCCGAGCCGGTCGTATCCACCACCTGAACATCAGGAGCCGGGATATATCCGCTGTCCGTCCGGGTCCTATAATAGCAGCCCTTCGCTCCCATTGTGACCACAACCAGCTCCATTCCCTTGCTAAGAAGCCATTCAGCACCCTTTCTTTCATCCTCATATGGGGTGAGGAGCGGAATCTCATTGTCGGAAAGCTTCATATAGTCCACCTGTCCCAGTGGAAGGGCCATCATCTCTTTGGCAAACGCCACATCATCCCAGAGAGCAGGGCGCCAGTTTGGGTCATATGATATTTTCGCGCCCCCTTCCTTTGCCAGGCAGATCGCTTCCAGCGTAGCGCTTCGGGCGGGTTCATCGGTGAAAGACAGGGAGCCGAAATGGAATACTTTACAGTTTTGCAAGAGCTCCCGGTCGAGCTCCTCGGCTCCCAGAAGGGTGTCTGCCGAATGGTTCCGGCAAAAGGTAAAACTCCGGTCGCCATTTGGGTTTAAATGGACAAAAGCAAGCGTTGTATGGATTTTACTCCGCAGCATGGCATGGGTGTCCACACCATTGTTCTGCAGGGTATTTACAAGCAAGTTTCCAAACTGATCCTCCCCAACTTTACCAATAAAGGCAGTTGTACAGCCTGCCTTGGCCGCCATGACCAAAACGTTTGCAGGAGCCCCGCCCGGGTTGGCGGTAAATGTGTTGAGTTGGCCTGCGGGAGTGAAGTCAATCAATGTTTCGCCAAGGGCGACAAGATCGGTCTGAACCATTGTTGATTACGCTCCAATCAAAGTATACTTGTTTCCGCAGTGGTTTTTCACCTCGCAGGAGGTGATTTTCCCGTTTTCCCACGCAAAGTCGAGTTCAAAGCCGCCGCGGGCCCGCACACCCTTCAAGCTGCCCTTACTCCACGCTTCCGGCAGGTTCGGCAGAAGCTCGATCTCATAGGAAACGATCTTGCCGCTTTCGTCGGTGATCTGGCGGGACTGAATCAGCGTTTCCAGCATCAGCGCCGGAAGGCCGCCGCTGATATCGGTGTTAAAAATCTCCGGCCCCATATCGTGAGAGGAAGAGAAGGTATTGTAGTAGTTGTTCTGCGCCATTTCGCACAGAATGTTCCAGACGGTCGGATTGTCTTTCAAGTGAGCGGCGGCAAACGCCATCTGGACATTGCCAAACGCCATCTGGCCTTTTTCTCCTTCCTTAAATTTCATCCGGTACTGGTACGCCTTTTCACAGGCGTCGTAAAGCTCTTTGTTGTTCCGGAAAAGCTCGGGAAGGCCGTAGTAGATCATGTAAAGGTGGGAGGAATGCCGGTGGTCATACCGGTCCTCCAGGTCGGGTGTCATCCACTCTTTGAGAGCACCGTCTTTGTTGATCATATACGGCGGCATTTTATCGAGCATCCGCTGCCATTTCGGAATGTTTTCCTCCTCGATACCTAACGTTTTGCAGCCTTCGATCAGGTTCTGGAACAGCTCGGTTGCCACCGCGACGTCCATCGTTGCGTTGACGCAGGCCTGCGCCTCAGAACCAACCGGGTTGTTTTCCGGCGAATAGGAGGGGGTGAAGAGCCACTTCCCGTTTTCATCCTCGATTAAGAAGTCCTCATAGAAAAGGGCGCATTCCTTCATATAGGGCAGGGCGTGGCCCAAGAAAAATTCCTTGTCCCCGCTGTAGAGGTAATAGTCATAGAAGAAGTGAGAATTCCAGGCAGCTCCGGCCGTCCAGAACGTCATGCACCACCGGTGCCCAAAGTGATTGGCAAGGCCATGCCGGTTACCGCGGCAGGCAAGCATCATTCCACGGGCGCCGTACAGAGTCTCTGCGTTGATTTTGTTATCGGGGATCAGGTACTCCTCGTAACTCACAAAGCTGTCCATCATTTCGAACATGTTGCCTGGCAGGTTGCAAAGCACTGCGGTCTGGAGGTTGCCGTTTTGGGTATAGTCGCCCGACCAGCAGGGCTGGTTGGTTCCGGCCCAGATTCCCTGGAGGTTCGGCGGGGTTTCGCCGCTCGCGCAGAGGATTTCATACCGGCCCGCGTCGAAAATCCGCTTGAAGAACCCATTTGGCGGAGGGGTTCCCTCCTGCCTGGAACGGGGCCAAAGCTCATCCGCGAGCTGAACGTCACTTTCCGGGTCTCCCAAATCAAGCTCGATCCGGTTATAAATGCCGCCGTGGATATCCGCGTGGGCCTTTAGCAGTGCGTCAAAATTCGGCTCCACATCCTCAAAAGCAGTTTCGGCCGAAACCTCCGGGTTTTTGATGTTGTCACACATGACGACGTTAAAGTAAACCACTGTTTCAGACGCATTTTCCACAAGAATCCCGTTTACGGTTTCTGCCAATGTGCCATCCGTTTTGGCAACCTTTGCAGCGCACCGGTAACCGTAATCAACTGTTTTGAAGCGGCCGTCGTAAAGGATGGTATCCCCTTTTAGAGAAACAACCGGCGTATCGATATTCCGGTCGTAGTCTTCTTCCCACCAGCGGTTAGGCCCGTCAATTTCAGTGAATTTTTCCAAGCGGATTTCATAGGAAACCGGTTTGTCCGAACAAATCCGCATCACCGCGATTTTATCGGCGCGGGAAACAAACAGCTCACGTTTGACTTCACAGCCACCGGCTTTGAAAGAGACAGACGCCAAAGCGTTTTCAAAATTGACAGACTTTTGGTAGCCCGTTATCTCCGCATCCGTTTTCAGGTCAACAGCCATTGTACAGGCCGGGACGAAGGGGTCTGTCCAATCCATTTCATTTGGAAAGCCCTCTTTTTTCCCCTGTTCCACAACAAAATTAGCGGCTTCCTGGTACTTGCCTTCCGCCAGAAGAGCACGGATTTCAGTAAGGGTTTCCGCTGTGTGAACCGGGGTCCGTTTTTTATGCAAGGGCGCGTAAAGCCACTCGTGAGAAAAAATTATTTTTTCCTCTTTGGGGTAACCCATTGCAAGCGCGCCAATCGTACCGTTTCCACTGATCAGACCCTCTTCCCACCGGGTCGCCATCATTTTGCTGACATAGCCTTTGTTCATTGTTTTTCTGCTCCTGTCTTTTTTGGTTTGTTTGGTTAAACTCTATCAAAACAAAATTGTATTCGTATCAATCTTACCCTTTTCACGTGGAGCAGTCAAGATGAATTTTTAAAGCTTTTTATAAGTTTTACCCCACCCGGAAATCGCTGGATTTGCATCATAAATGCGGTTGTGCTAAAATAACCCTGCGGTGGTTTTCGGCAAGTGGATTGGCGACTCTCCGCAGAGCGGGGCACTGGGTGATCCGTTTGCTTTTCCCGCTTGCATTTTGTGTACATTTTATCATTTTTCCGCTTCGTATGATAAAATGGCACATTCTCCCTAATCATTTGTACAGATACGAAGCGGGGATTGGATCGATCATATGGGAATTGAAGCTGTAAAAGCATATTTACAACAATTTAGCGCAGAGGACCGGGTAATGGAATTCAGCGTTTCAAGCGCAACGGTGGAGCTGGCGGCGCAGGCGCTCGGCTGTCCACCGGAACGGATTGCGAAAACGCTCTCTTTTTACCACGGGGAGAGCTGTATTTTAGTAGTTGCGGCGGGCGACGCCAAAATTGACAACACCAAATTCAAGCGGCAGTTCGACTGCAAGGCGAAGATGCTAAGCGTGGAAGATGTGGAACCGCTGACCGGGCACGCCATCGGCGGGGTCTGCCCTTTTTCCGTCAGGGATGGGGCCGCCGTTTATACAGACCGTTCCCTGAAACGCTTCCCCACCGTTTTTCCCGCCTGCGGGAGCTCCAACAGCGCTATCGAGCTTTCCTGTGAGGAACTTTTCAAATTCTCCAACAGCCTTGGCTGGGTTGACGTCTGCAAGGGATGGGAGCCGGAAGGAAGTGATTCCCAGTGAAAAAATGTTTATCCACAGTTGTTTCAATTGCGGCAGCCTTTTTTCTTTTCTCCGGCTGCGTCGGCCCCGGCGTGCAGGATTGGACTCTTTCTTTAATAGACGGATATGAAATCTGGCGGATCAATTCACAGGAAATTGTTTTGGGGCGTGAGGAAAATGGAGGCCTTACCCCTATTGTTGAAGCTGATGTTATTGCATATTTTATGAGCGGGAGCTATATTGGTATTCAGCAAACCCCAACAGGAGCAGAGAGC
>CACXEO010000049.1 GCA_902766785.1 Oscillospiraceae bacterium
CAGCTATACAATTATCACAGCTCACCGTCAAAAGCCGAAGAAGTAAAATGGGGCCGCTTCAACATGAAGCAGCCCCATCTTTTTATTTTAAAACATTCAAAGGAACACACCTATAAAAGCAACGGCTTGTTTTTCCCTTTTTATTCAACCGACTTGAGAGATTCAACCATATCGATCTTCTTGAGCCTGAAGTGGAGCAGGAAATTGACAATCCAGGTAAAAGCGAGGGTCAGTACCGCCGAAAGTAAGAAACTCAGCGGGAAAATTTCACGGCTGAACATAACAATATCCACCTCAGCGGTCGTCACCACAAAATGGTGCAGGAAGATGCCGAGCAGCAGGCCGACCAACACCCCCAATATGGAGGAAGCCGTATTTTCACGGTTAATATAGGATGAAACCTCTTTATTATAGAACCCCAGAACCTTGAGGGTCGCAAGTTCTCTGATCCGCTCGTTGACATTGATGTTGGTTAGGTTATAGAGAACCACCAGCGCCAACGCTCCTGCCGACAGAATTAAAACGAAGATAACGGAATTTAAGCTGTCGATCATATTGGAAAAGGTCTTTCCATTATCCTTGGAATAGCTGATCTGCAGAACGGAATCATTTTCAAGGACAGCGCTTGACAAAGCGTCCAGTTTTTCGGGGTCATCAGTATTCAGGTTCATCATCGCAGCATTTGGAACTGATTCTTCCCCAAACAATTCCTCATACGTTTCAGGCAGCATATAGACATAATGGAACAGGTAATTTTCGGCAATCCCGTTAACCTGTTCTTTTACTGTCCCGCCGTCCGAGTCTTTAAGCTGTATAGAGTCCCCCACTTCAATTCCAAGCATATTTGCAAGCTTTTCAGTTACAATTACGCCGCTTTTTTCGAGCTTTAACTCCTCGCTGGAACCGCGGGGCCTGAGTTTGATATATTGTTCCAGCACATCATTTTCTGCTGGTACAACAAGATAGCTGTCCATTGTCTTGCCACCATCCGGATTGGAGGCGTCAACTGAGAGTTGCTGAACGTAGGTAAAACGATCCACACCAGGCTGGGAGGCGAGGGTTTTGTTAAGCTCTTTAAGGTCGTCCTCATCGGCACCGCTGTCATAAACCGTCATGGCGTCGTATAGGAATATCTGATCATACTGCTTTGTCACAATAGTTGAAATTGAATCTTTCAGGCCAAAACCGGTCAGCATCAGCGCAGTACAGCCGGCAATCCCGGTCACCGTCAAAAGAACCCGCTTTTTATACCTGAAAAAGTTTCTAATGGAGACTTTGCGGATAAACCCGATTTTAGACCAAAGCCAGGTAAACCGTTCCAACAAAACCCGTTTGCCGTTCTTGGGCGGCTTTGGACGCATCAACTGGGACGGGTGAGCCGACAGCTCGGTATAACAGGCAACCAGTGTTGCAGCACTGGTACAGGCAACCGCCGTCACTGTGCACCAAATTGCGTAATCCCAGCGGAACGGCGCAATTAACCCCGGCAGGTGGTATAAAATCCGGTAGGCGTTGAAAATGACATGAGGAAAGACCTGAAAACCGGCTAAAAGGCCGATAACACTGCCTGTAAGGCTCGCCGTCAGAGCATAGGCCAGGTATTTCATTGCAATTGCGGTTTTGCCGTACCCAAGCGCTTTTAGCGTTCCCACGCTGGTTCTCTGCTCTTCTACCATACGGGTCATGGTAGTAAGGCAGACCAGCGCGGCGACAAAGATAAAGAACACAGGGAAAATCTGAGAAATCGCATCTACCTTGTCGGCATCGTTTTCAAAACCGGAATAACCAACGTTATCGTCCCTGTCAAACAGGTAGACTTTGGGAGCGGATAACTTTTCCAGCTCCCTTTCGCCTTTTTTTATTTCTTCCCGGGCATCCGCAAGCTCTTTGTCCGATTTTTCTTTTCCTTCGCTATAGTCCTTTTCGGCCTGAACCAGGTCCTTTTGGGCTTGTTCCAGTGCCGCCTTGGCCTCGGCGAACCGCCTTTCCCCTTCCGCTTCCTGTTCGTTCAGCGATTTCGTTTGTTGTTCCAGCTCCTCCTTTGCTTCTTTCAAGGTAGCGGCGGCGCCGTCAATCTCTTTCCCCGTTTGCGTAAGCGCGCCGTCCAGCATGGCGGAAGCCGTCGGGTCTGCCATCACCAGTGCGGCAGTCAGCAGGTTGGGGAAGTTTTCATCCAGCTTGGCAGACTGGTCAACAACCACCTGCTGTTCCAGGGTAAAGGGTTGTCCGGGAACTGCCGTCTGAACAAGTCCCTGAACCGACTGGTACAGCTTTTTCAGCGCTTCAAAATCCTTATTCTGCTGTTGCAATTCTTCCGTTCCCTGTTTGAGCTGGGTGCGGCCGTCGGCTATTTGGCGCTTGAATTCATCATATTGAGCCTGATATTCTGCTAAACCTTCTCTATATTTCTGCTGGCCATCCGCAATTTTCTTCCAGGCGTCGGCAAGCTCTTTTGCCTGTTCGTCTTCCCCTTCTTTCAATTTCTTCCGGGCGTCGGCAAGCTCATCCTCCGCTTCACCTACAATAGAAGCATACCGGGTGCTGACACTTTCCAGGGCCGCTCCCTTGAGAGTATCGCCAAATGGCGCAATGATACCCCCATATTCTTCCGAGAAAGGGGAAACTCCCTGCGTTTCGTCAATGGTGACGTAAAGGTCGGTGTAAACATCAAGCTTATAATCCTCTTCAGGAAGAAGAATGTAGCTGTTGACCGAACCGTTGCCGATGGTCGACGTCCCGCGCTCATAGGAAATATACAAGGGGGATTCAACAACACCGACTATGGTAAACGTGCTGGTTTTCAGCGTATCGGAAACCGGGGTGCCGTCTCCGCTGTAAAGCGTGACAGTGGAACCGATTTCAAAAGAAGAAGGAACCGACGCACCGGTTTCAATGACACATTCACCGGATTTTTCCGGGTACCGCCCCTCAATCAGGCGAGGGCGGTTGAGATTGCCTTCAAGGTCTGTTTCAACAGTCCCGTAGTCAACCGAATAGGTCTTTACAACCAGCTCATTCTCCTCTGCTCTGACCAAAAAATCCTTGCTGTACTGTGGCATAGCCGCTTTGACGCCGTCAAGATTCTTTATATTCTGAACGTCGTCCTCGTCAAAACCGTAGGTAGAAGCCAGCCGGTAATCCATCAAGTGGGAGCTTCTAAAATATTCTTCGGCAGTCAGCTTCATATCCGGGCAGGTGGATTTAATCCCAGCAAAAAAACCAACTCCAAGCGTTACGATGGCAAATATGGAGATAAAACGGCTTTTGGTCCGCCAAATCTCCCGCGCCGTATCTTTTATAAGTGCCTTGTGCTTCATTTTACCACTCAATCTGGTCAATATCGACCGGGTGCTCATTCAGGATGATTTCACGGACCTTGCTGTTTTTCATCCGGATGACCCGGTCGGCCATCGGCGTAATCGCCATATTGTGGGTGACCACCACCACGGTCATCCCATTTTTGCGGCAGGTGTCCTGCAGCAGCTTGAGGATTGTTTTGCCGGTGTTGTAATCAAGAGCGCCCGTCGGTTCATCGCACAGGAGAAGCTTTGGGTTTTTCGCAAGGGCGCGGGCAATGGAAACCCGCTGCTGTTCACCGCCTGAAAGCTGGGAGGGGAAATTGTCCATCCGTTCGCCAAGCCCAACCTCGCGGAGGGTTTCCTCCACATCCAGCGCGTCGCTGCATATCTGGGTAGCAAGTTCTACATTTTCCTTTGCCGTCAGGTTCTGGACAAGGTTGTAAAACTGGAACACAAACCCAATATCGAACCGGCGGTATGCGGTAAGCTGGCGCTGGGAATAGCCGGCGACATCCTTTCCGTCAACCATGATATGCCCCTCGTCACAGGAATCCATCCCGCCCAAAAGGTTGAGCACAGTTGTTTTTCCCGCCCCGCTCGCCCCCACGATAACGGCGAACTCCCCTTTTTTTATATTAAACGTTACCCCGTCAGAAGCCGTGATATCCACATCGCCGACGTGGTAACGCTTATATACCTCCTGAAACGATACAAAACTGCTCATCTAAATCCCCTTCGTCATTTTCAACCGTCAAACGCATATAATAAATTTATTATACTCCATCCGGGTTAAAATTCAACCGGGTTCCTGTTAACATAACTTGAACGGAAACAGAAATTCACTTGAAAAACGCCTGCAAGTATAGTATCCTAAGGAATAACGCCAAAAGGAGGTGACCGGATGACCCGGTTTATATTAAAACTATTCGTAAAGGACGCGGATGGGGTTCTGACCGCAACAAAACGCCAGCGCTATGGCAAAGTAGCAAGCTGCACCGGAATTGTCACCAACCTCCTCCTGTTTTTGATGAAGGTGGCTGTAGGCCTTTTTTTCAACAGCATTGCCATTGTTGCCGACGCCGTCAACAACCTGTCCGATTCCAGCTCCTCCCTGATTACCCTGGTCGGTTTCAAAATATCCTCCAAGCCCGCGGATGATAAGCACCCTTACGGGCACGCCCGCAGCGAATATATTTCCGGGTTTATTGTATCAATCGTCATTATTTTCCTGGGGCTTCAGCTTCTTCTAACCTCAGTGGAAAAAATTTGGAACCCTGAGCCGGTACAGTTCAGTTGGCTTTCGGTTGCAGTCCTATCCATTTCCATTCTGCTGAAGCTCTGGCAGGGGCATTTTTATAAAACAGTCGCTAAAAAGATTGACTCCTCCGCTCTGACGGCGACCGCGACCGACAGTATAAACGACGTTATCACAACCGGCGCTGTCCTCCTTTCCCTTTTCGTGACCCAATTTTCCGGTTGGCAGATCGACGCCTATATGGGCCTGCTGGTTGCCGGGTTTATCATTTATTCGGGAATCCGCTCAATCATTGAGACCCTTAACCCTCTGCTTGGTGCTGCGCCAGACGAAGACCTTGTATGCGAAATCGGCGATAAAATCAAAAGTTACGACGGCGTGATCGGCTATCACGATCTGGTTGTCCACAACTACGGCCCTGACCGTTGTTTTGCCTCTGTGCATGTAGAGGTGCCAAATACCGATGACATGATGGAAAGCCATGACCTGATTGACAACATCGAACGGGAATTCGTCCAGAAACTTAATATCCATCTGGTGATCCATATGGACCCGGTTGTTGTAGACGACGCTCTGACCAATGAGCTGCGGGCGGTTGTTACCGAAATTGTCAAAGAGATCGACCCCGGCCTTTCCATGCACGATTTCCGTTTTGTGGCGGGTTCTACCCACAGCAACCTGATTTTCGACGTTGCGGTTCCGCCCTCTTACAAAATGTGCGACGATGAACTGCGCGAGTGCATCGATAAAAAGGCAAAAGAACTCAACCAAAATTATTACACGGTCATCACCATTGACAGGAGCTATATTTCAACGACGGAAACAGCGGACGACGTAAAAAAGAAATAAAAGCAACATAAAAATCCGGTTGTATTTTGGAGCTGGTGAGAGAGATCAAGCTTAATCAGGAATTCAAAGCACAGCTGCAAGCTCAAAAATAAAGAAATAGTTTAATCGCCTGAACCGGCAAAAAAACAGCGGGATATATCCCGCTGTTTTTTGCATCACGAAACCTTTTAACCAAATTATCCAGATTTAGCCAACCGGGGTAATCAGAGGTTTCCCCTCTTTGTCCATTAAAACGGTAAGGCCGCCGGCATGGCCAAAGTCATGATGGAACAGATAGTTTACGCCGGTTGCCCGGTCAACCAGTATTAAATTATTTGGCAACAACGTCCCACCTTGTCTGTAAACAACTACAAACCGATCTCCTGCATCCGCCATAACCAACCTCTTTTTATAAGCCCGTCAACATTTCATTTATCCGCTCTGACCGTTCCTCCCGCGCCAACCTCAACAATTTCATCGTCGAACTGGCACCAGACCGGAAGAGCAGAGGGATTGTAAACCGTTTTCCCATCGGCGGAAAAAATGAGCCGCTCATATGCTTTACAGTAATCATAAACCTCCAGGTTGGTCGCATACCAAACATCTTCCCTGCCGGAGACTGTTTTGAGGAAGTTTTCGATCACATCCCAGTTGCCGTGCTGCTCAAATTCGTAGCTATGACCCCAGAGATAGAAAAGCCAGGAATCCCGCTCCGGCGTCTGTGAAACGAACTCACCGGCGAGTTCCATCAGCATGGGATCATCGTGATGGCAGGTCGCCCCCAGCCGCAGCCAGTCCTGCGGCAGTTTAAAGCTGTGGTGAGACTCCACCGTACGCGCATAAACAATCCCCGCAGCCCGCAGCAGCTCCACTACCACGTCGCTGTAGGTTCCGTAAGGATAAGCGAACCCGCGAACCAGCTTTCCAAACTGTTCTTCCAGCCGGATTCTGTCATCGACAATCTCTTTCATCGCCTGTGACGGCGCAAGCTGGTCAAGAAACGGGTGGGTAAAGGAATGCCCCGCGACCTCGGCAAGCGGACTGCGGTAAAGACGGCTGACGGTGCTTTCCGGCATCCGGCGGTGGATTGTCCCGGCGGGGTAAACCGTCCCCTCCGGCGGATAACAGCCTGAATTAAGATTAAAAGTACATTTTACCTGATACCGCTCTAAAAGCTCCATTAACCGAACATCCTGTTCGACTCCATCGTCATAGCTCAGAGTGAGCGCTTTTCGTTTTCCCTCCGGGAACCTCATATAACGGTGGTTCATCATTTACCCTCCTCAGTCAGCTAAAACGCCTTCAATTTCAGTATAGCCCAGCGGTGCCGGACGCTCAATTTTCGACGCAATGTCGATATGGCGTTTACTATCGCTGCTCTCCTCAAAAGCGTTTGTTACCTCCAGCACATGAATCATCAGGTCAATTCCCGCACGTGGCTTCTTCCCGTTCCGAATGGCGTCCGCCATATCGGAAATACCGATACCGCGGCTGTTTTCGGCATAACTTTTGACAAGCGGAATTTCCATAAACTCGCTGGAACCAGGACGGAAAATCCGCACCGGGCCGCCGAAGGTATTGGGGTCCGGGACTGAGAGAGTGCCTTCCGATCCGTAAATTTCAATTCTCGGCGTCTCTGAGGCGTAAACGTCAAAGGTGACAAAAATTGTGCCAATCACACCGGAGGCAAACCGCATCAGGCCGGTCTGGTAGGTCGGCACCTCAACGTTTATGACTTCCCCGCATTTTGGCTGGCTTTTGATGGTACGGGTTGGGAAACTCATCTTGGTCATGCCGGAAACAGTTTCGATCCCTCCCAAAAGGCTGACAAGCGCCGTCAGATAATAGGGACCTATGTCCATCAGCGGGCCGCCGCCATGCTGGTAATAAAACGCCGGATTGGGATGCCAGCGTTCATGCCCGCGGCAGGTCATAAAGGCGGATGCCCCCAAAGGCGTTCCAATAAATCCGTCGTCAATCAGCTTCCGGCAGGTCTGAAGTCCGGCGCCGAGAAATGTATCCGGCGCACCGGCTACGAGAAGCCCCTTGAAAGCCGCGAATTCCAGGATTTTTTTACCCTCCTCCAGCGTTGCGCCAAGCGGTTTTTCAGTATAGACATGCTTTCCCGCCTCAAGCGCTTTCATTGTCACTTCAAGGTGCTCGTTCGGGCGGGTCAGATTGACGATAATTTCAACCTCAGGGTCACGGAATGCGTCTTCCATTGTTTCATACACTTTCCGGGCGCCGTATTCCGCTGCAATTTCCCGTGCCTTTTCCACCCGATGGGTGCAGACGCCGTATAACTCCAAATTTTTAAAAACCTTTGTAATATTCTTTAAATAAATCCCACTGATATCTCCCAGACCGATAACCGCTACTTTTGTCTGTTTCATGCCGTTCCTTCTTTCTGTATGATTGGTATAACTCTTTATACATATTTTAAATGATACCTTTATACGTTGCAGCTTGCTATCGGCTGCCCCGCCTTATTTCAGATTTGATTCGCAGAGGGCCGCATAAAGCCCTTTTTGCGTTAAAAGCTCCTCATGGGTGCCCGATTCGACAATTACCCCTTCAGAGAGGACGATAATCCGGTCTGCACGGCGCACTGTAGACAGCCGGTGGGCGATGACAATAACCGTCCTTGTTCCCACAAGGTTCTGAATCGCTGCCTGAATTTCTGCTTCCGTCTCCGTATCAACAGCTGCGGTCGCCTCGTCCAGAATCAGGATTTCGGAATTTCTCAAAACGGCGCGTGCAATTGAAATGCGCTGCTTCTGGCCGCCCGAAAGCCGCACGCCCCGTTCGCCGATGGTGGTATTATATCCCTCTGGCAGCGCTTCAATAAAGTCGTGGATCCGGGCAATTTTCGCCGCCTCCACAATCTGTTCCGGGGTGGCGTTTTTAAACCCGTAGGCAATATTTTCTGCAATTGTCCCATTAAAAAGGAAGACGTCCTGCAAAACAATACTCATGTGGTTGCGCAGCGAGGCAATTGTCAGGTCGGACACACTCTGCCCGTCCACCAAGATCCGCCCGGAATCCGGCTCATAAAACCTTGCCAGCAGGTTGATGGTCGTGGACTTCCCAACCCCTGTTGGCCCGACAATAGCAAGCATCTGCCCCGCTTTGACATCAAAAGAAACATGATTGAGGATGGGGGTATTTTCATCATAAGAAAAACAAACGTCTTCAAAAGAAATATTTCCTTCGCACTTCTGCAATTTCCGTGCACCCGGCCGGTCGACAATATCGGGCTCGGTATCCAAAACCTCAAATATACGCTCTGATCCGGCGACCGCCTGCTGGAATTCTTCCGCTACCCGCGCCAGCACCTCAATCGGCGCATAGAACATGGTAAGGTAGGTAATAAATCCCACAACGTCAGCAGCCGACATATTCCCCTGTACCGCAAAGGTTCCACCGACCGCAACAACAATAACTGTGCCGACGGAAGCGCAAAATTCAACCGACGGATGGAAGACTGCGCTCAGGCGCAGAGCATGCAAAATGGATTTCGCATGTTTTTTCGCCTTGCCCTCAATTTTGTTCCGCTCCGGCACCTGCTGATTAAAAGCCTGGATTTCGCGAATCCCGGATAAATTGTCCTGCAGCGCCGCATTCAGATCAGCAATATCCTGCTGCGCTTTCCTAAAATAAGGCCGCACCCGGGTGGAAAACCAAAAGGTCAGGATAAAAATCAAAGGGATCGGGATCATAACCAACAGGGCAAGCTGCCAGTTGATGACCATCAGAAGGACAACCACTCCGACCAGTACAAAGATATTTGAGGCAACGTCCGGAATGGAATGGGCCACCATCTGCTCAAGGAGGGCGGTGTCGTTCATCACACGGGACATAAGCTGGCCGGTCTGTTTATCGCTGTAATAAGAGAGTGAAAGCTTTTGCAGATGGGCGTAAACCTCAGTCCTGAGCTGCGCCACAACGTTCCAGGATGCCACATGGCTGAGATAGGACTGACAGAAACGCAGAAACATTTTTATTACATAGGCGCTTCCAAGAACCAAGGCAATCTGCATAATCCGCCTCAGGACCTCGGGTGCATTTTCCTTAATGAACTCCGGTGAGTTTTCCGTCAGGATTCCAGTGATATCACGGATACACCACGGGACATAAAGGTTGACAGCTGTCACACCGATGATAGCAAGTCCCGTTAAAACAAGCAGGTAACTATATCGTTTCGTAAATTTGATCAAGCGCCAGACATAACGCATGAATTTGCCTCCAATCATTACTGTGTTTCTAGCAGGATTTATGTATTGGTGTTAAATTCTATTATAATGAATTTCCTTTCTCCTTACAAGGTGCGTTTTCCACAAGAAACAGTTTAAAATTCCGTAGCGCAAAAAAGAACGGGGTATACGCCCCGTTCTTTTTCTTCACCTATTTACCAAGCAGCTCCGCCCGCTGTTTTACAAATTCGGCAATCATATCTGCAGTGGCATCAATGCCTAGAAGGGAGCTGTCTACTGAGAAATGATAATTATCCAGGTTGCCCCACTTTTTCCCTGAATAGAAATTGTAATAACCGGAGCGTTTTTTATCAATTTTACGGATCTGATCCGCCGCCTTATTTTCCGGAATGCCGTAAACCTCAACCGCACGTTTAATCCGTGCTTCCGAAGGTGCATAAATAAAGACTTTAATACATTCCTCCATATTTCGGAGCAGGTAATCGGCGCACCGGCCGACTATTACGCAGCTTTCTTTTGCAGCAATTTCCTTAATAATATTTGCTTGTGCAATATAAAGCTTATCGTGAAGCGGAGGTTCCGCCGTCTGGGCAAAATGCGCCCCCAACAGGTGTGCTCCACCCGTTGACAGGGTATAAAGCAAACTGTTTCCGGCTGATTCGTCAATATTCTCTAAAACGTCAAGACTCATGCCGCTTTCTTTTGCCGCAAGCTCTAAAAGTTCCTTATCGTAATACGTCATCCCGCATTTTTCAGCGACCTTTTTACCAATCAGCCTACCGCCGCTGCCAAAAGTACGCCCAATGGTCAAAACAACATGTTTCATAACAATCACCTCTGGATACGGGTTCCACATAAAGGCTTGTAAAAAGCACTTCATGCCCCCTGTATCAGCCCTTCTTTCGTATCATCTGTAACGCCGATCTTCCGCCTGTTTTCAGTAAAGTTCAGCGTGAAACAGGAGAAAGCTTATATAATTTTACGCCATGCGCCGGCACAATATCCACAATTGACTCTTTTAAAGTTCCCCGTTCAGCGTTATCCCACAACTCACGGACTTTCAAGCTTCCCTCAAGCCCCATCCGTTCAAAAGTTGCCTCCATTTTAACAGGGATGTTCTCATGATTAAACAGCGCCGCGTATACATCGCTTTCGTTATCATGGTATGACATCCAGATATAATGATATCCCTGTTTCCCATTGCGGGAAAGCGGATGGGCGCCGTGGGAGGAATGATGCATCTCAAGAACCTCCGTGTTTGTAAGCAGGTTAAGGGTCCACTCATCGTTGCTCCGCAGCTCGCCGCCGAACATCAGCGGGGAGCGGAAAATACACCAGAG
Organism: Oscillospiraceae bacterium; assembly: GCA_902766785.1. Taxonomy (GTDB): domain Bacteria; phylum Bacillota; class Clostridia; order Oscillospirales; family Ruminococcaceae; genus Metaruminococcus_A. The sequence goes on from CACXEO010000049.1 coordinate 10,937, forward strand.
CGTCATCATCGTTTTCTGTTCATCACGGGTAAAACGCGTCATCCGGTCCCCGTTGCCCTGGTCGACCGAGCGGATGCCAATTCTGCCCAGCGGGAGCATATCGCAGTCGGGCCAGCAACCCGGCCCCCCAATCCCCTGCCACGCCTCACAGCGCTCAAACATCGCAGTAAGATCGGACCAGCGGTCCCAATAGTCGTTCGTCATTCGCCACATATTGGCGTTTGCTTTCAAATGCTCCGCCCGTTCCACAATAGCCGGGCCGGGAGAAAGGCTCAAAACAATCGGCCGGCCGCATTTGTCGATTGCACGGCGGATCAGTTCAATTTCAGCCTCCGCAGAATAGAGGTTATCTGGTGAAAAAAAGGTAACGCAAATATCATCCACCTTGATAAAATCAACGCCCCATCCCGCATACAGCTCCATCAGAGAGTCGTAATACTGCTGGGCGCCATAGGCATCAGGGTTGATCCCATACATGTCGGTATTCCAGGAACAAAGAGAAAAAGGATGCGCAATTTCCCGCGCCGTTGCATCACAGCCCTTAACCGGCGTCGCGGCGTAAACGGCCTGGCGGGGAATTCCCCGCATGATATGAATGCCGAATTTTAAGCCGAGGCTATGCACATAATCGGCCAGTGGTTTAAAACCCGCCCCGCCCGCAGCGGATGGGAAACGGTTCACGGCGGGAATCAGCCTGCCGTATTCATCCATTTCCAGCGGGACAAACGGATGATATGCAGATGAATCCGCTGTTGGTTCGTACCACTGGATATCCACAACAACATATTCCCAACCATATTCTTTAAGATGCGCCGCCATATATTCCGCGTTGCCGCGGACTTCCTCTTCCGTTACCGAAGCGCCGTAACAGTCCCAGCTGTTCCATCCCATCGGCGGTGTTTTGGCCCAGTCGTTTTTCCTCGATGTCACCTTTGTGCCCCTCCAGCCTATTTATAATAATCAAATTGGGTAAAAACCCATTTCCCATCTATTTTTTCATATATAAAATCATAACTTAGCGCATCTTCCGAATCTGAAGCGCTTTGCTTTGCGGTGTAGCTGACCTCAGCGCGGTAGACTATTTTCTCCTGATCCTCTGACACCACAGAATAAACTTCTTTCGAAATTACATTGTCTCCGGACGAAGACGTGGCAACATCCGCAGAATCAAGAGATTTATTCACATATAGCTGACCCTCAATATCAATATAAAGCCCACTCTCGAGAAGCCGGGTCGCAATAGAATCGGAAAATATTTTCCTGACGGCGGCGGACAACTCCTTTAAGCTGGAGAAACGCTCATCCGTTACTTTATAATAAGGCAGGACATCCGAATAAATTCTGCTCTCATGCGACAAGGGATTTGAAGTAAACCAGCCATACACTTCAAAAGCAGGCTGAAGGATCGCCTCAGCTGAGGTGTCCATTTTCTGTCCAGTTTCATCCCTTGGAACACTGTTGAAACTAATGAAAATCGCCGCCGCCACAACCAGCGCTATTAAAATTCCGCCGAGCCAAAACGCCCGTTTTTTCATTGATTAATCATCCTCATGTTCTTATATGTATGCCAAAACAATACCCAACCTATCTTTATGCATTTATTATACCGTAAGGATTGTAGATAGTAAATAGGATTTTTTTATATATTTAGCATTTATTTTGCAAATTTACCATATTACTAAATTTTTCCTATCTCATCTCCCGCAACTGCCCTGATAAAACAAATAACTTTCATTTTCACCATAATTCTATAAAATAGAAAAAATACTATTGACAAGCAGTTCATTTCCGGGTATAATAATTAAGTCGCGAAAACAGGCTATATGTTTTGCGTTAATGACTTTAGGTTTTTATTTGGCCCAGTAGTTCAGTTGGTTAGAACGCTAGCCTGTCACGCTAGAGGTCGACGGTTCGAGCCCGTTCTGGGTCGCCAAATGCTGTTGTAGCTCAGTAGGCAGAGCACTTCCTTGGTAAGGAAGAGGTCGACAGTTCGAATCTGTTCAACAGCTCCAATAAAAAGCCCGTAAACCCCTTAATTAAGGGGTTGCGGGCTTTTTACTTACTTTTACATACTTATAAAATATGACTGAAATTGACCAAATTTACTTGCATATAATTGAGATATGCAAGTAAAACGCAAGTGATTTTTATGGCATGAAGCTAGATAAGAAAGGACTTTGTTGACGGCGTTTTTGTTTGTCTAATTCCCAGAGATTAATATCGCCTAATTTTCAAACCAATCAAAAAAACGGTGGCGAAGGCGGGTTGTCATAAGGATGTTTTGAATATCCTATAAAATCAGCCGATTGATGAGTGCGAAGAAAGTGACAGTATGGCAAATGCTATACTGTCTTTTCTTTTTGCATAGATTTTCTCCATCGTCAAAAATGTTCACAAAAATGTTGAAAATTTGCTATTGCAAACGATTATCATATATGCTATAATGTCTAAAAAAAAATACGATATAAGAAGATACGGTTTGAAAAGTTGTTAACTGAGTAAATGAAAAAGGGAATCAGGTTCGAATCCTGAACAACCGCCATTACTGTATTTGACTGAATGGAAACACAAAGTCCATTGAAGTGTTGGGTAGCAATGTCGGCACTTTGAGAAGGATCGTTTCCGGGCAATATATATTGCCGCATCATAAGTCAGGAAACCTGCCGTGTCTTTTTAGGTTCAACACAACTTTGGTGAGAAGAGTGCAACCGATTTATCGCCG
>CACXEO010000050.1 GCA_902766785.1 Oscillospiraceae bacterium
CCCGCTCCGCCTTTTCGACTTCGCTCCTCCAGGTGCCCCTCAAAAAGCAGCTCGTTTATGTTACCATACCCTACTCTTGTTTGTCAACCCTTTATTTTAAAATTTGGATATTTTTTTTAATAAGGGGCAATTTAACATTATCTAACCAAACACGATATGCAAGCGAGGTTTTTATATGCTACAAAAACTAGAAAAATACCGGCTGCCGGCAAGAGTAGGAATTTTAATTCTCATAAACTTGGTTTCAGTGGCACTTGTTCTCATTTCCCTCCAGATACAGCCTGCCCCTAGCGTTGATGTTTTATCCAAATACGGTTCAAGAGGGGAAGAGGTCAAAGCCATCCAGCAAGCACTCAAAGACCGGGGTCTTTTTAACGAAGACATTACAGGATATTATGGACCGGTTACACAGGAGGCCGTCCGCAAATTTCAAAAACAGAAAGGGCTGCAGGTGGACGGCATTGCGGGTCCCCAAACCTTAAAGGCTTTGGGTATTACAATTGGAGCCATTCCGCCTGCCACTGATAACAACGTATATCTGCTCGCACGTATTATTTCGGCAGAGGCGCGCGGCGAGCCTTATATTGGACAAGTCGCTGTAGGGGCAGTGGTTCTCAACCGAGTCGAGCATCCGTCCTTCCCGGATACTCTCTCAGGGGTTGTCTATCAAAAGGGCGCCTTTACCGCTGTTACAGACGGACAATTTGACCAGCCGATTTCAAATTCGGCTTACCAGGCTGCACGGGAAGCGCTGGGAGGCAACGATCCTTCCGGCGGCGCAATTTATTATTACAATCCCGCCAAGACATCCAACCAATGGATCAGAAGCCGACCGGTTATTAAGCAAATAGGAAAACATCTGTTTTGCAGTTAACACAGGCAGATAAAAAGCGGCAAACACAGGTTTGCCGCTTTTTCCCTTATTATTAATAGTTCGGGTTAATTGCCTTGTCCTGCGAAATTGCCTTGATGTTTTCGAAGAAAGCAGTTACGTAAGACAGCCGGGTTGCAAAACGCGTCTCGCCGTTAATGGTAATGGAAGCCTTACGGTCTCCAATGTCATGAAACGTTACTACGAGCGGCTTGAGAGACTGATCGTTGAAATTAAAAGTCAGGGTCAAAAGAGGCGAACCGGATGGAGTATCCGTACAGATTTCATTCGCCAGAGCCGATACGACAAAGATGTAAAAATCTGCAAGCCTGTCTTTATCGACATCTTTTCCGTTAATTGTACCGGTAACTTCAACAGAACTATCGCTGCCGCTCGATTCTTCTTCCGTCTGGGTAAAATCGACCACGTACTCCTTGCCTTCAGCCAAAACCGTCAAGGTATCAACCTCGGTAATATTCGGCGCAAAGGAAATTTGGGAAATCATATCGAAAACCGTAGTGGTCATGAACGGCATTTGTGTCTCTTTCATGTAATAAACCGCATCACGGCCTACAAGCTGTACATAATAACCCGTTATTTCCGTGCCGGCTTCTTCATCAGCAGTCGGGTCGCTGTAACAGGCCTTTCCAATTTTGATCTGAACCTGGGTGCCATCTGTTTTATCAACCGTAAAGACCGCCTGAGGAGAATCAAACCCATATTCCTTCAACTGCTCTTCAGTCGGGAAAATCCCAACAACAGAGGAGGCATTTAGGGATGCCGCACTGTCGGCAACATCTGTAAAATAAGTACTGTCTACATACGCTTTTACCGGCGACGTCATAGTGAATGTGCTGGCGTACATAGGGGTGTAATGCGCCTCCGGATCATTTTCTAACTGCTCGAAAACAAGCTCGTTGCCAATATCACTCCGGTACAAGGTAATCTTTTGTACCAAGTCCTCCACTTCCTTGCCTTCGCTGTTGGCAATAAGCGTCGTGGAAAGGTAATCCTTGCTGGTGACGCTACAGAAGTCGGCATACGGGATAGTTTTAATGAGATAAAGCTTGGAATCCCCCTCAAGCATACCGTAATAACCGTCTTTAAGCGGCGACTGCACCCCAACTTTCAACGTGTGGGTACTGCCATCCTTCATGGTTGCCTGCACAACTGCTTTCGGGAAATCTAGCCCATATTCTTCCAGATCCCCCGGCGTCTCACTGACAACTTTAGTTGCATCAATAACCGCCATGGAGGAAAACGCCTCCTTGGCCGCGCTTTGGTCGGTCGGAAGGCCATTAAGCCCTTCAGCAGTAAAAACATTGTCCTCAGACTGCGTCATCACAACCTCGCCCTTGCTGTTTTTAATGGACAGCCTGGTCAGGTCATTGATATTTTTTTCCAGTAAATTGATAGAAGAAACGGAAGAACTGCTGGACGATCCCTCCCCGCCGCTTGGATTCAAAAGCAGCAGGGCTACAAGTACGCCGACCAGCACAACCAGAACGGCTCCGCCGATAATAAGCGACTTAATTTTTTTATTCATGGATTACAGATTCCTCCTGCGCAAGAATACCACTAAACCAATAACCAGAACGACAAGCGGAAGAACCGCTACGAATACAATTCCAAGCACAATCGCCGTGGTTGCGTTAATTTCAAGCTGCACACCGGTCAAGTCTTTCGACGCGACTGTGATCGCGCTTTCTTTTCCGGTCAGTTCATTGAGAAGGGAAACGGTGAACTGGCTGTTTCCAAACGTATCTGAATCGCCGATACCGGACGCAAACATATCGCTGGAAGCAAACGCTACAACAGTGGAATGCTCAATTTCATTCACGTCAGTGGTATCTGTTTCTCTCTGGCCGGCCACAATGGTGTTGAAAACTTTTTTCTGCTCATTTGCAGCATCCCAATCTTCGGGCGCATTCAACGGCGCCAGAACGGAACTGCCATAGGTGCTGCAAAGCACTTTTGTGCTGCGCAGGTTCTGCGCCTCGAACAACACCTTAATCGGACGGACGTTGTGCATAAGGATCGGCGCTTTCAGCGCTTCTGTCCTGCCGATAAACTCCAGGTCGATGCTGTCGGAATCCTGAATCGAGAAATATTCATTATAATAAATCCGGTTGGTGTCGGTTTCGACCGTTACGCCGTCTTCAAACCCAATTCCCCATTCGGCAAGGAAGGCCTCAAGGTTCGGCAACTTCGCCTGACTCGGGTTTGCGATATAGATTACCTGTTTGCCGTAGGCGCCGCCGTTTACCAGGAAAGCATCAAGCTTTTTAATTTCTGCTTCGGTAAAATCAACCATGGGCGCAGCGACAACTACAATCTGCGTACTTGAATCAATTTCGGCACCAAGCGTTTTTACAGTGCTCAGTTCAAAGCCGTTTTTCTGAAGAAGGTTGTTCAGCCCGGCCGCTGCATCTTCGCCGTGCCCTTCGGTCATGACAACCTTGGTGGGATTTTCATCAGTGACATATATGAGGGCGCTGGTCATTACCTCTTCTACGTTCAGAGACGCGCTGGAAACGCCGCCGGTACTGCTGGTGGCGATATTGAAAAACTCCTGCCAGTTGAACTTCTGCGTCCGCAGGTCGGATTCAACCAGGATATCGGCCGTTGTAAAATTTTCATCAGGGTACTTCGCAGCAAAGCCGGGATTTGTCTCAAGGTCAATATAAGAAAGGGTGATCTTGTCGTTGTACTGGGAATATTTCTTTAGCATCTCACCGATCTGATAAAGGTCGCCCGCCTTGTAAACGCCCTTGTTCGGGTCGTTGAAATACGATTCGTCAGCCAAAACATAAATCGTGACATCGCGGTCAATTTTGGAAACATAATCGATGGATTCCTGGGAAACCTCATATTTTCCGCCGCTGGTCATATCGAGCGTCAGCGGATATTTTTCAAGGAGCAGCGTTGCGATAATGTTCACCACGACCACCAGCGCCACAAAGCCCACCGTGATCGCCGTGGCGACAGCGCCGTATTTAAAATTCCGTTTTTTAGCAAAACTCGGTTTATTCATCTTCATCTTTATCATCTCCCCCTTACGCCCAGCGTCTCTTCTCAAGAACGCGCATGGTCAAAAAGTTGAACACGACGATAAAGCTGATAAAATACAGCAGATCGGCCGCGTTAAAAATGCCCGCTGTCAGCGGATAATAACGATCATAGAACGCAAGCGAATTGAGACAGTCGCGGATAAAGCCGGCCGGTACGGCGGAACTGACGACGTTGAGCATCATCAAAACCATGCAGCAGACCAAGGCGCCAATCGCGGCAACCACCTGATTTTCAGTCAGGGAAGAGATGAACATGCCGACCGAAATCAGCGCGGCGCCCATTAACAGGGTTCCGAGCAGGCTACCCAAAATAACCGCCCAGTCCATAGTGGCAAAAACAGACAGAACAATGGCATATACCAGGATAACTGCAATGCCCATTGCCAGGACGCAGAAAGCCGCCAGGAATTTGCCGATGACAATTGAGCTCAGGTTGACCGGCGCGGTCAAAAGAGCCTGGTCGGTCTTCTGCTTTTTCTCCTCACTGAACAGCCTCATAGTGAGGATCGGCACGATAAACATCAGCACCGTAAAAGTCCAGCTGTATACAACCGAAAGTTCGCTGCTGTAAGACAGCATCAGAATTGCGAACGGGATGGCGGTTACAATATAAAAGACCAACAGGAACACATAGCCGATTGCTGAAGAAAAATAAGCGTTTAACTCACGTCTGAAAACTGCTAACATTTATTTTGCACCTCCGCTTTTGGAATCAGTCAGCTGGAGGAAGATATCCTCAAGCGTCAGTTCGCTGGAACGCAGCCCCAGAATTGGGAAATTCCGCTCTGAAAGGCGCTTAAACATCTCGCGGCGGCAGTCAGTATCCGGCTTGCTTTCAATGACATAGTCATAACAGCCGGGTTCTTTTTCACCCAGCGTGGTGACCTCTTTCATCACAGGGATGGTGGAAAGCAGGCGGTAAACGTCGGACTCCGGCCCCTCAACCCGAACCGTAAAGCGGTGGTCGGTCGACAGGTTTTTAGAGAGGTTTTCAGCGGTGTCGTCCGCAACAAGCTTCCCATTGTTGATGACAATAACCCGGCTGCAAATCGCCTGAACCTCCGGCAGGATATGGGAGGACAGGATGATGGTATGCTTTTTGCCAAGGCTTTTAATCAGGTTGCGGATGTCAATAATCTGCTTTGGGTCAAGGCCGACAGTGGGCTCGTCCAAAATCAGGACCTTGGGGTTGCCGATCAGTGCCTGCGCCAGCCCCACACGCTGTTTATACCCTTTGGAAAGGTTTTTGATCAGCCGGTGGGCGACATGTTCAATTTTGACCAGACCGCAAACCTCTTTAATATGGTCTTCGCGGGGCAGTTTCACCTTTTTGAGATCAAAGATGAAATTCAGGTAATCTTTTACTGTCATATCCATATAAAGCGGAGGGTTTTCCGGCAGATAGCCGATCAGCTTTTTCGCTTCAATAGGGTTGTCCAGTACGTCGAATCCACCGACCTTAGCCGTTCCCTCGGTGGAGGACAGATACCCGGTGAGGATATTCATCGTGGTGGATTTCCCGGCACCGTTAGGGCCCAGAAAACCCAGTATTTCGCCTTCATCGACTGTAAAGCTGATGCCGTCGAGCGCCGCTTTACTGCCGTAATGCTTGGCGAGATTTGATACTTCGATCATACATTGCTCCTCCTGATAACGTTTTTCAGCAGCCACCACAAGGATGCGCTTTAACTATTTTATCATAGCAAACTTCACAGAAATAATTGTGAACAGGAATTAAATTGTTGATCAGATTTTTAAGTTTATGGTGGATAATTTCAACCTCATTTGACGCTTTTGCACAAATTTGGAGACCGTTTTTTGTTTTCCACCTTCTTCCCTGCTTGTTACTAAAGCAAACCTATTGTATAATGGCAACAGAAAAGACAGATGATAACACCGACAGCAAAGGGGATGGATCCATGTTTGCCAAAGTTGAAAGCATGGGCTTTTGGGGGCTCAGCGCCTTTCCGGTCAGCGTTGAAACCGATATTACGCCGGGACTGCCCGGCTTCGACGTGGTCGGGCTGCCAGACGCCGCCGTAAAAGAAAGCCGGGACCGGGTGCGGGCCGCGCTGAAAAACTGCGGCTATACTTTCCCGATTCACCGGATTACAGTCAACCTGGCCCCGGCGGACCGGAAGAAGAGCGGCCCGCTCTACGACCTTCCCATCCTGCTGGGCATCCTTGCTGCAAGCGGCCAGCTAAACGCTTCCCTTGCCGGTGCCTCTTTCCTGGGTGAACTTTCGCTCGGCGGCGACGTACGCCCGGTTGACGGAGTGCTCCCCATGGTTCTTGCGGCAAAGGAAGCCGGGGTCAAAGCCGTCTTCCTCCCCAAAGGAAACGAGGCGGAAGGCGCCGTGGTGGCGGGCGTTGAAGTCTACGGCATTACCCACATCAACGAACTGGTGGATTTTCTGGACGGCCGGCAAACCTTAACGCCTGCCCGCGCCAAAGCAGCGGCCCGTGCAGAAGAGGTGTTCTCACCCGATTTTTCAGATGTAAAAGGGCAGCAGAGCGGTCGGCGGGCTATGGAAATTGCGGCGGCAGGCGGGCACAACCTGCTTCTCATCGGCCCGCCGGGGTCAGGGAAGAGCATGCTGGCAAAGCGCCTGCCCTCCATCCTGCCGGACATGACCTTTGAGGAGTCGATTGAAACCTCCAAAATTTATTCGGTCGCTGGGCTCCTCAAACAGGACAGCCCCTTGATTTCAGCCCGCCCTTTCCGTTCGCCCCATCACACCATCTCAGCAATTGGGCTGGCGGGCGGCGGCACGACTCCGCATCCGGGTGAAGTTTCGCTTGCCCACAACGGCGTTTTGTTCCTTGACGAGCTCCCCGAATTTTCCCGCCAGTCCCTTGAGGTGCTCCGCCAGCCGATCGAAGACCAGGAGATCACCATCTCCCGGATCGGCGGGAGCTTTACCTACCCCTGCTCGGTGATGATCGTCGCCGCGATGAACCCCTGTCCCTGCGGCTACTACGGGCATCCCACCCGGCCCTGCATCTGCAAAGAGGCGCAGGTTTCGCGCTACCTTTCCAAAATTTCGGGACCGCTCCTCGACCGGCTCGACCTCCACGTAGACGCAATGCCAGTGGAATACGAACATCTTTCCTCGGGGAAGCCGGCCGAAGCTTCGGCCGAAATCAAGAAGCGGGTGCAAAAGGCGCGGGAGCTCCAGCGGGAACGTTTAAAGAGCCTTGGCGTTTACTCAAATGCCCGGATCCCCTCTGGAAAACTTCAGGAATGCTGTCCTATGACCGACGGCGCCTCCGCTTTCCTCAAAACAGCCTTTGAACACCTCGGACTTTCTGCGCGCGCCTACGACCGGGTGGTTAAGGTGGCACGTACGATTGCCGATCTTGACGGAAGCGAAAAAATAGATACCGCCCATATTGCCGAGGCGGTACAGTACCGGAGTCTTGACCGGAAATATTGGCAAAAATAGCCGCCGTATTATACTATAAGGAAATTGTTGCGTTATGAAACTTTTTGTATATAACTACCGTGACTTTGACGAAGCAGAATATTTTACCCGCTATTCCGCCGAATACGGGGTGGAGCTTGGTTTTTGCAAAGAGGCCCCCTCTTTTGAAAACGCAGAGCTTGCCAAAGGGTACGACGCCATTACCATTATCACCTCTAAAATGGATGAGCCCCTCCTCAAACGGTTTAAAAACCTTGGGGTGATGATGGTTTCAACCCGAACCGTGGGATACGACCATATCGACTTAAAGGCGGCGGAAGCCCTTGGCCTGATGGTCAGCAACGCCACCTACTCACCCCACTGTGTCGCGGACTACACCGTCATGCTGATGCTGATCTGTATCCGGAAAATGAAGCGGATTATGGAGCGGGCGGCCATCAACGATTTCACCCTCCCCGGCATGCAGGGAAAGGAATTGCGAAACTTCACCGTCGGGATCATCGGCACCGGAAAAATCGGACGGACGGTTTTAAAAGACTTGAGCGGATTCGGCTGCAAGCTTTATGCCTACGATGCGTTTGAAACGGACGAGGTGAGGCAGTTCGCGGAATACCTGCCGCTTGAAGAACTTTACCGGCGCTGCGATATGCTCTCCCTCCATCTTCCCCTTTCTGCTGAGACCAGGCATCTGGTCAACGCGGAGGCGATTGGACGGATGAAGCCCGGGGTGATCCTCATCAACACGGCGCGGGGCGCCCTGGTTGACTCCGCTGCGCTGATTGACGGGCTTGAAAGCGGCAGAATCGGCGCCGCGGGGCTGGACGTCATCGAGCATGAATTCGGCCTTTATTACTACGACCGCAAGGCCGACGTATTGGATAACCGCGAGCTGTCTATCCTGCGCGGTTTTCCAAACGTGGTGGTAACGCCCCACATGGCTTTCTATACCGATCAAGCCATCGACGACATGGTGCGTCACTCTATCCTGAGCTGTGTCGCCCGTGAAAAGGGAGAGAACGACCCCTGGAAAATTGTATAGAAAAAAGCTGTTTGCAGACTGCAAACAGCTTTTTTTAATTCGTTTTACAGGCAAAAGGGAAGCCGGGTAATAGCAGAGAACATTTTACGTTCTTTCTCCCCGCCTTCCTGCTGTTTCTGTATACCCTCTCCTTTTTTTAGGGGTACTGCAAATTAAGCCGCCTGTTCGTCGTCTACAGTTCTGCTTAAGTCTTCTAAGCCCGGAATATCATATCCTAGTTCATATGGAACTAAAATAGGCTTTCCGTCCTTTACATAAAGATGGTCGCCTTTGTCCCCCGTTTCTATAAAGGTGAAGAATTTTTCGCCGTTTTTAATTTCACATAGAGCGTTTTTAGAATTATTTCGGATAGCGCTATTAACAATCATAAAGTTTGGGCCAACAGGATGAAAATAATTTATTTGAACGTCACCCGGTTTACACCCGGCAGATTCGAAATCTAAATCACTAATAATTTCTTTTATCTTTTCTGATTTCAAGTCATATTCAAAAATACCTGTTTTTGAACTGCTTTCAAATGAAAAAGTAGATTTCAAATACAACTTTCCGTCAAGATAATATAAATTATTATGATATAGCATCTCATACGTTTTATTTTTGATTTCGAGTTCTTCCCGTACGCCGGTTTTAATATTGTACTTGCAAAGTGCCTCGTACCCGGTATACTCTCCATTGGCATCCCGCTGAACACCGATATAATATAAATTGTTTCCAACCAGGTTTAAGTTACATGCGTATATGCCGTCTTCTATTACCTGGACAGCTTGTGCTTTTCGGTCATACTTTGCCAGACCACTTTCAAATTCCAATTCGTAAAAAATAGCATCATCGGTAATAACGTAGCTGCCTCCAATGTATTCAACAATCTTTTTTAAGTCCTCTCCATTCCGATCAATGGAAAAAAGAGCACTGTTTTTAGTTTCCGCCGTTGCAGAACAAAAGTAAATTCGATTGTCATAAAGCTGGATGCCGTACAAATAGCCACTGTTGTTAAAAGTGCGGTTTTGGTCAAAAAGCTCCTTTTGCTTGCCTGTTTCCTTGTCGTACCGGTAGAGTGTCCCCTTAATGGGATGCCGATAATAGTAAGATCGCTCATCTTCGGCAATAAAGGAGC
>CACXEO010000051.1 GCA_902766785.1 Oscillospiraceae bacterium
CCTTGAAAACAAAGGCTTTCGGCGTTGTTAGCTGGCGTCCCAAAGAGGACTTGAACCTCCGACCCCACGCTTAGGAGATACCGATGAAAACGATAACGGCATCCCTTATAATACCTAAAAATCCCCAGCTGTCAGGGGATTTTTAGGTTAAAGTATTATCTTGTGTTACGCCGTTACCGCAGATATTATCCTGTTTTAACTCATTTGATTAGCAGGCAATTAGCAAGGACGATTGAATTAGGGTAAAGGTAATATTGCTGCAAAATGCTTCGAAATTACTTGCGGTATTTTCTCATATTATTCTATTTCATATTCAACCGAGTTGATTACCAAGCAATTATCGTCTTTCCAGTGAATCTGCATATTGTTGAATTCGCCCCATTCACCCCAATAGACTCTTTGAGGTTTCTTTTCGATTGTGAAAACAAGTGCATTTATTCCGCAATCTTGATATACATCAACAAGAGTATCGCCGCCAAGAGCACCTTGATCGCTGTCAATAACTTGAGCGTAGTATTTTCCACTCGGAGATTCAACAGTTTGTACAACTGTGTTTTGACCAATGTTGCCGAAAATTAAGGCAATAAAACTGAAAAAACCAATAGGCAAAATCATTAGTGCAGACAAAACCAATGCGACAACTTTGAGTGCCAAGGGTTTTCCGTATTTAACCGTTAAGTAACAGCAACACCCTGCAGAAAGCAATACGCTTGCTATTACCCAAATTTGCGAACACTCAAAAATATAGAATACGGCATTGATTAAAGAAAACGGAGTGATAATCGCCAAAAAAATCCGTATTGTGTTATTTTCGAGCGTGTTTTTACAAATAAGATCAAGGACGACTATGCACACGGATATTGCGGCAATAACGATTGCAAATGCCGAAACACCGATAAGTTCAAAGCTATATCCGAAACACGCTGTTATTATTGCGCCTGCAGGATACAGTATTGCCAGTACAAATAACAAGCACATCAAAATTGATATTGATTTTTTCATATAATCACCTTACTCTTTCCCCAACATCTTTGCGTATTGGTTTGAGAGTATTTTGGATAAAGTGCAAAATACAATTGTTAATACAATTCCAAGACCATTAAGGAACAATATGCCTTGCATGACATCTAAAAGCTCAATAAAATCACATTCAGAAAACAACTCAAAAACATTCAGTTCATAGTGAAAACCAGACCATATATATGCACATAATGTGATACCAAGAGTAGCAATCAAAGAAAACAAGGAAAAACTCTTTCTGTTTTTATATACTCTTATAAAATACCAATTTGCCAGTGATAGCATAAATCCGGTTGCCGGAATAACGAGATTCAACGCCCAAAAGCCATTTCCAATTCCCGACTGTGTTCTTGCCTCTAAGGCAACGCCGATTGTAATCAACGCAAATGAAAGAAATAATAATACTGACTGCAAAACAGAAGCCTTCCAATCGTTAAGCTTGCTGAAAGTTTTTGGTGACTCCGAAACCGTGATAATATCGGAGGACGATTTCATATCTTCAAGAAGTCTCTTGCAATCGTCGCAATCTCCAATATGTTCTTCAACAACCTTTTCGCTTTCCTCACTGCAACATCCGTCAATGTACAGTGGGATCAAATCCTTAACAATGTTACAATTCATATCGTTACCTCATTCTTTCTAATAGTTTTTGCTTGGCACGGTAAAATGTAACTCGTGCCCAGCTTTCACTTTTTCCGAAAATCGAGCTAATGTCTTTTAACGAGAAACCTCCAAAGACAGAAAGCATAAATACTTCTTTGTACGGCTCTTCTAAATCGTGTAAGCATATAAGCGCTTTTTGGGATAGTTCTTTTTGAACAAAGGCATCTTCTATGCTTATATCGCTGCTTGCCACTTCGAGACCGTCGAGAGAATCTTTTGTCTTTTGTTCGTTATACCACGCAAAATATGTATTCTTTGCGATTTGGCAGAGCCACACGGAAGCCTTTTCCTTGTTTTTGAGAGAGGCATAGTTCATATATGCACGAAAAAAGGTTTCTTGTGTCAACTCTTCGGTTTGCGTAATATCCCGTGTCATTTTCATCAGATATTTGAAAATGAAGTCTCGGTTTTCATTGAAAAGCTTTTCAAAATCAGTCACATTTTCACCGTCCTTTCAACTATTAGATTGGAAAACTCACAAAACGTTACAATAATTATAACATTTTTTCTTCAAATATTCAAAAAGACTATGGATGTAACATACGCCTGTGCAAATTAGCAGATTTTTGATAAAAAACCGATTAGCAGACAATTAGCAAAACGCTGATTTTCTGCTAATCGTAATTAGCAAGATTTAGGTCGGGGAACGGTAAAAGTTCGATTTTGATTTGTTCCCCAAAAACAATAAAACTCACTCAAGAAAAATGATTGAGAAATAAAAAGTAAAAGTGCCGAAAACACAGTGTTTTCGGCACTTTTTGGCGCGCTTGCCCGGATTCGAACCGGGGGCGTTCCGCTTAGGAGGCGGACCCTCTATCCTGCTGAGGTACAAGCGCATATACGATATAATTCAAACCTGTGACCATTTGCCTTTTTTCAAAGGCGAGCGTTAAAACACCCACTTAGGAGGGACTTGTTCTATCCATTGAACTACGGGGGCAGTTATGAATTATAATAATCACCGCTCCAAAATAAAATCTTGGTGCAACGGTAACTATTATACAGAATTTTCAGGAAAAATGCAAATAATATTTTACAAGGCTCTCTGTTGATATTTTACGGTTGGTGCGGTATAATGATGTAAATTGCTTTGCAGGTGGATTATAGTATACTATAATTCATTTTTTATTTGCAAAATAGTACAATTACTTTAATGAGGGTGTTTACTTGAATCGCTTTGGAAAAAGGCGGCCGAATTTCTTGAACAATCCGGCCCGTGTCATCGTTTCCAGCTTTGCTCTGTTGATATTGGCGGGCGCTTTGGTGCTCACTCTTCCGGTTTGCAGCCGTTCCGGCACTTTTACCGACTTTTTTACGACTCTGTTCACAGCAACTTCTGCTTCCTGCGTCACCGGTTTGGTTGTTGTAGATACCGGCACCTTTTGGACCCCCTTTGGGCAGGGAGTTATCCTTGCACTGATCCAGTTGGGCGGCCTTGGAATTGTTACCTTTACCACCTTTTTTAACATCGCCCTGCGCAAAAGGATGGCATTGCACACCATGAAGGTAGCTTCAGAACAAGTCAGCGCAATTGATCTGTTCGACGCCCGCAAGCTGGTATCGTCTATCCTGGTTATTACCCTCTCCTGCGAGGCTATCGGCGCCTTGCTGCTCGGCTTGACCTTTGTGCCCCAATTCGGGTCGGACGGGATTTACTATTCTATCTTTATTGCGGTATCGGCTTTCTGCAATGCCGGGTTCGACCAGTTCGGTTTCCTGGGAGAATTTTCGAGCCTAACCTGCTTTGCTGAAAATCCTGCGGTTATCCTCCCCATTGCTGCGTTGATTATTTTTGGCGGCTTGGGCTTTATCGTCTGGTACGATTTAATCATGTTCCATAAAAACCGTCGTTTAATCCTCCATACCAAGGTTGTACTGATTACTACCTTGTTCCTTTTAGTGGTGGGAACAATGTTTTTGCTCATTTTTGAATGGAATAACCCAAAAACCATTGGCGGTATGGACTTTGACGACAAACTAACCAATGCCTTCTTTCAATCAACCACAACAAGGACGGCCGGATTCAACTCTATTGACAACGGCGCTATGACATCAATGTCAAAAATGTTATCCATCCTGCTAATGTTTATCGGCGCAGCACCCGGCTCAACCGGCGGCGGCATCAAGGTGACAAGCTTTGTAGTGATTCTGATGACGGTTTTCAGCGTTATCCGGAATAGAAACGAAGCAGTCGTCGGAAAACGAAGGGTAGCACAGTTTACGGTTTATAAAGCAATAACCGTTACGACCATTGCGCTCTTCGCAATTGGAATCGCCACCCTTACAATTTACTTTACCAACGATATGGGGCATTCAAAGGATATCCTGGGAATTAACGCTTTATTTGAATCAGTTTCCGCATTTTCTACAGTTGGGCTGACTACCGGCGTGACAGCTGTTTCCAATGAAATATCCCGCATTGTTCTAATCCTGACAATGTTCCTAGGCCGTGTCGGTCCAATTTCACTAGCACTTTCAATTACCGCCAACATGTCCACGAAAAACAAAAGCCTAGTTATCCCAGAAGGAAAAATTATCGTAGGATAATCAAAATCCCATTCGGCTTTGCCGAATGGGATTTTCTTTATAGATTTTTTTCAAATGGGCAAGCGCCTCTCTGCAGTTCTTTTGAAATTTAAAACTATGCGGCCTCTGAAGAATCTGAATCCGTCTCACTTCCTAAAGTAGCCTTAAATACGCTTTGGCTGTCGAGACTACTAAAAGATTTAGCTGTAAAAAGCGTTTTTGAAGTTATAAAAACTTCAGAATACAAGGCCTTCCCCGTTGAATCTTTAACAGATAAAATAAGATCTTCAGAGTTTTCGGCGTCAATTTCCGCACTGCGAAAAACAGCACGATAATGATATTCACCATCTCTTAATTCTGAAATATAAAAAGGATTCTCCGTGACAGGAGCATTAGTAGAAGCATTAATTAATTCCATTTTAAAAGGTTCTTTGCCCTCTAATTCCTTACTTTCAGGAAGCGAAAAACCAAATTGCAATTCTTTTTGGACTGGAAAATATGTAATAATCTCAAGTTCCAATTCCGTTCCGTTTTCCAATTTCAATGTCGTGTCATCCAACTGATAAAAATCACCTGTATACTCTACACCATCTTCTTGAAAAACACAAAGATTAACCGAATTCCCTTTCATATATTCTAAAAGAAGTAAAACTGTAATGATACCTAAAACCGCTAAAACAACTGCAACAATAATATGCTTTTTTGTAAGCCCACCCATATTTAACCTCCATAAGAAATGAAAAGAAAAAGTAGATACGCAAAGACGTACCTACTTTTGTGGCTCCCCAAGTTGGACTCGAACCAACGACCCTGCGGTTAACAGCCGCATGC
>CACXEO010000052.1 GCA_902766785.1 Oscillospiraceae bacterium
CCTATCCTAATCGAAGGCTCTTCTTTATTCAATTCATTTGCTTGATGCCTCTACCGGCATCCCACAGGAAAAGTGATTGAGCCAGAATATTTGCACCGTTTTGACGCATTTAAATACTATTTTTGTTTCATTTTTTCAGCAGACAATTGGCAAACAATCCTAGGAATCAAGACAAAGGAAACGGCAACAATAAAAATGCAAAAATTAAACAATTAAACAATTAAAGTTGCAGGAGGATTTCCCATGAACCAATTTATGAGCGCCGTTTCCAAAGGGGTAGCTGTTGGTGCTGTAGTCGGCACAGCCGCTTACGTAATGAAAGCCAAAAAAAACAAAGGCAAAATCATGAAGAAGAATGCCACCAAAGCGATGAAAACCATTGGGAACGTCATGGAAAATGTTGCTTACATGATGAAGTAAGCGAATCCCCTCCGCCAGAGTCCGGCGGAGGGGATTTTAATTATTATACAAAGTATACTTATCTAAGTTATCATAAAAATATTGAAGTGACTTATCCGCGGTTTTACCAGTAAAAACATACTCTTCCCAATTTGTATTTGGAAATTTTACTTTTATTTTTTTCTGACTTTCTATTTGAGAATAGTCAACGGTTACGTCCATCCAGTGTTCATCCCAACCACCCGTCAACTCGTTCCAAGGCTCAGAATGGAAATGAACCGTAAATGTGATTCTATTATTTGGAACGAGCTTTAAATTGGATAATTCACCCGGAAGCATCCTGTAACCGTCGGAACCCCATCCAAAGTGACGATATTCATAAACTATGTTATTCAACTTGAGTTCAATAACCTTGTTCTCGTTTTCCTTTATCCAATACCCAAGCAGTTTGTAAACAACCTCAATTTCAGTCGGTTCCTTTTTCTCCTCCACCGGTTCAGGTTTTGTCGTTGCGCTCTCGTTGTAATCAGACGGAAGCGTCTCCTCCGACAAGGATGAATTGTCCGGAGGCTGTCCTTCCTGCGGGCTGCACCCGGCGAAAAACAGTATCAGGCCAAACATTAGAAAAACACTTACCCACTTTTTCATTTTACCCACTCCTCTTAACCTTTTTGTTATATGTTTTACCGGTATATTACATTTTTCCGGCAAAGGTTACAAAAGAATCGCGGAATATTCACAATATTATTTTTTGATAATTTTGGGTATAACAACTATTTCCTGTACTTTTATCGTAGCAGTATTTTATATAAAAAGCAATAGTTTTATTGTAATTAATCTATCATTTTTGCTGGCAGGTTTAATTAACATGTGTCCCCATTATTCTTAATCAAACAGAAAACCAATGTTTTAAAGAGTCTATTAAAAACAAAAAGGACGGCTATATAGCCGTCCTTTTTAAAATTCAATGCTTTTGCTTATTTGTGGTCAACACTGCTCATGTGTTTGATAAGCTCGAGAACCTTGTTGGAATAACCCCACTCGTTGTCATACCAGGAAACCAGTTTAACAAATTTGTCGGTCAAAGCAATACCAGCAGTCGCATCAAAAATGGAGGTTCTGGAATCGGTCAGGAAGTCAGAAGAAACGACAGCGTCTTCGGTGTAACCGAGGATACCTTTCATCGGGCCTTCAGAAGCAGCCTTGACAGCTTTGCAGATCTCATCGTAAGAAGCGGGTTTTGCAAGGTTTACGGTGAGGTCAACAACAGAAACGTCCAAGGTGGGAACGCGGAACGCCATACCGGTCAGTTTGCCGTTGAGTTCCGGAATAACTTTACCAACCGCTTTTGCAGCACCGGTAGAAGAAGGAATAATATTGCCGGCAGCAGCACGTCCGCCTCTCCAGTCTTTCTTAGAAGGACCGTCAACGGTCTTCTGAGTTGCGGTAGTGGAATGAACAGTGGTCATCAAGCCGTCTACAATGCCGAAGTTGTCGTTAATGACTTTGGCAAGAGGAGCCAGGCAGTTTGTTGTGCAGGAAGCGTTGGAAACAACGTTCATGTCACTGGTGTATTTGTCGTTATTAACGCCCATAACAAACATCGGAGCGTCAGCGGAAGGAGCAGAGATAACAACTTTTTTTGCCCCGCCTACAAAGTGAGCGGAAGCTTTTTCAGTGGTGGTGAATACGCCGGTGGACTCTACAACGTACTCAGCGCCGCAATCTTTCCACGGAATTTCTTTCGGATCCATACAGCCGTAAACTTCAATGGCTTTGCCGTTAACGGTAAATTTACCGTCTTTTACTTCAACAGAACCTTCAAATTTGCCGTGCATGGTGTCATACTTGGTCATGTAAACCATGTAATCCACATCAATGAAAGGATCGTTGATTCCAACAATCTCGTAAACGTCCGGCTGGCTGACAGCAGCACGGAAAACGAGGCGGCCGATTCTTCCGAAACCATTAATACCAACTTTAATAGCCATTTTCAGGTACCTCCAATTTGTTTTGATATTATTTTATCAAAATTTTCCTTGCTTTTCAAGGGGCAACTTAACAAATCTATGAATTTTTTTCGGCGTACATGTATCTTTTTACCAAAAATAAGGGTTTCAGGCTTCATCATTCTCCCATTGGTTTACATTGACGACAAAATTAGCTATAATAATATATATTTGTAAAGCTGCCGGCAAAACTGCCCCCTTTCTTTTTTCTATGGAGTACGAAATCAAACGAATAGGATATTATTAGAATGAACGATATGATTATGGGCTGTGTCAAACAGCTTTATACCAATACCCCCTCACCGGTTTTTGTCTGTGACAAAAACCTGAATTTGTGCTGGTCTAATCTGGCCGGCACATCTTTTTTAGAAGGGATTCCTCAAAAGACAGAAAGCCGTCTGGCTTTGATTTTTCCAGACGTGAATTTTACGGGGGTACAGGAACTGGTCGCTCAGGGGAAGCCGGGTGAAATTGCTTTTGCATACGGCAATAACAGACAGGCCTCCATCAACTTTACCCCTCTTGCACAGGGCGGGGAGTACGCAGTCTCCAGCCTGGTTTTTACTGCTGCCTGCAGAAATACAGAGGATACTGTGCTGCAGCCGGTTGCTTCGATTTATTCCCGCTCTTACCGCAGCGCAATGTTTGGCATTTTCAACGTCATCAGCGTTCTGGCAAACACCTTCGAACAGAATGAAATGTACGATGAGCTTGCCTACCTCAACAGCCTTTCGTACAGCTGCTACAGTATCATGAGGTCTAACCTGAACGTGAACGAGCACTATGGCTTTGTTCATGGAAACAGTAACCTTAAAAAGGAACGGGTTTCATTGAACCGGTTCGGCAAAGCCCTGGCGGAAAACATTTCCCGAATTATCGCCTCTTCCGGCATCACTTTCAGTTACGATATTGCGGAGGAACCCATTTATTCCCTCGCGGACACGGGCAAGCTCACCATCGCCCTGCTCAACGTCATTTATAACAGCTGCATCTTTTCCGATATGGCAAATGAAGTCTCCTTTTCATTGAGAAAGCAGGGGAATTCATACGTTTTTACTGTCTCCGACAAAGGGATTGGTATTCCGCCGGAAGCCCTTCCCTACGTTTTTGACCCATTTTATTCCGATTCAAACAAATCCGGGGTCTATACAGGAAACGGGCTGGGACTAACTGTTGCAAAAGAAATTGTTGAAGCCCACGGCGGGCATTGCGTCATTGCCAGTGAGCCTTATCAGGGCACCACTATTTCAATGAGTATTCCTATTGAGGATGATCCAACCGCGGACACTGCTCTATCGGTTCCGCCTTCGCCATATTTTACGAAAAGGCTCTCGGTGGAGAACATTTTTTTAGCGGAAATTGGGAAATACATCACATTTTAAAAAAAATAAAATTTACAGTTGAATTATGAAGAAAAAAAGGGTAAAATTAATTTAATCATATTTCACAATAATTGGACTACCATAGGCTCGTCTTCACCGGACAAGCCTATCTTATTGTGGATCACAAATTATATTGCGGAGGTTCATTTTATATGGCAGTGAAGTACATATTCGTCACCGGAGGTGTGGTTTCCGGCCTGGGCAAAGGAATTACGGCCGCATCTATCGGCCGCCTGCTCAAAGACAGAGGGTACCGCGTTACCATGCAGAAATTCGACCCGTACATCAACGTAGACCCCGGCACCATGAGCCCTTATCAGCACGGTGAGGTGTTTGTCACGGATGACGGCGCCGAGACCGACCTTGACCTGGGCCATTACGAGCGTTTTATTGACGAAAGCCTGTCTGTCAATTCAAACATCACCACCGGCAAAGTGTACTGGACTGTCCTGAATAAAGAGCGCCGGGGCGATTATCTGGGTGGTACCGTTCAGGTCATCCCTCATATTACGAATGAAATTAAGGACCGGATCTACCGGGTTGGCAAAAGCGGCGAAACCGACGTGGTCATCACTGAAATCGGCGGTACAGTCGGGGATATTGAAAGCCTTCCTTTCTTAGAGGCAATTCGTCAGGCTTCTACTGAACTTGGGCGCGAAAACGCTATCTTTGTCCACGTGACTCTCGTGCCCTATATTTCAGGGTCAAACGAACTTAAGTCCAAGCCGACGCAGCACTCAGTTAAAGAACTGCTCTCTATCGGCATCCAGCCGAACCTGATTGTCTGCCGGAGTGAAATGGAGCTTCCTGAGGACATGGTGCGAAAAATTGGCCTGTTCTGCAACGTCCGCACCGAGGACGTTATCCAGAACCTGACCGCGCCAAGCCTGTACGAAGTCCCGCTGATGCTTGAAAAAGAAGGTATTGCTGATGCGGTCTGCCACCATCTTGGCCTTGAAAAACGGGAACCAAACCATACCGAGTGGATCAACATGGTTGAAAAAGTGAAGGCGGCGACCAAAAAAGTCACCATCGGCCTTGTAGGAAAATATGTCGAACTGCCCGACGCTTATCTTTCCGTTGCCGAATCCCTCCGCCATGGCGGTATTCCGAACGATGCTGAAGTGGACATCCGCTGGATCAGCTCAGAGGACATTACCAGTGAAAACGTCGCGGAAAAACTCAGTGAGTGCGACGGCATCCTGGTGCCGGGCGGCTTTGGAGACCGCGGAATCGAAGGTAAGATTGCCGCGATTTCTTATGCGCGACAGAATAAAGTACCTTTCTTCGGGATCTGCCTTGGCATGCAGATGGCTGTTGTAGAATTTGCACGCAACGTGCTGGGCTTCAACGGCGCCAATTCAAGCGAGTTTGATGAAAACAGTGCGTATCCGGTGATTGATATCATGCCGGAACAGAAAGAAGTTACCGAGAAAGGCGGCACCATGCGGTTGGGGCTTTACCCCTGCAAGCTGGCGGACGGCTCCCGTGCAAAGGCTATTTATAAGGAAGACCTCATTTATGAGCGTCACCGCCACCGCTACGAATTCAGCAACGAATTCCGCAAGGCGATGCAGGAGGCAGGGCTTGTCCTCTCCGGCCTTTCGCCGAATGAGCGGTTGGTGGAAATTGTTGAGCTGCCGGATCATCCCTGGTTTGTCGGTGTTCAGTTCCATCCGGAATTTAAATCCCGTCCGAACCGGCCGCATCCCCTTTTCGCTGATTTTATCCGTGCGTCGCTCGAAACAAAATAAAGGATTTTCAAAGAACCCTCTGTGATTGATTACAGAGGGTTCTTTTTATGAGAAAAAATGCTATAATGTGGTAAAAAACAACAATTGCCAATTGATGTTAAGGAGGCATTATAATGAATGGTTTGACCTGCTGCGGTACCAACTGCAATCTTTGTGGATTTTATCAAAACCTTTGCAGCGGTTGCAGGGAATCAAAGGGAATGGTTTTTCACGCGGATGCGGGAAAGGTCTGCCCAATTTACGAATGCTCTGTCAACCAAAAGAACCTGCATCATTGTTCCGAGTGTGACGCCCTGCCCTGCTCTATTTGGAAAAACACCAGAGATCCGAGGATGAACGACGAGGAGTTCGAAGAAAGTATTCGGGAACGGATTTTTAATCTGAACCAAAAATAACAAGAGCCCCACCGCACGGCAGGGCTCCTTAGAACGCGCATTTATTACACCAACGTATTTCCCGGGTAACAGGCAGTTTTGCCGAGCTCGCTCTCAATTTGGAGAAGGCGGTTGTATTTTGCAACCCGCTCGCTTCTGGAAGGCGCGCCGGTCTTGATCTGCCCGGCATTGAGCGCAACCGCAAGGTCGGCAATTGTCGTATCCTCGGTCTCACCGCTGCGGTGGGAGATGACCGCGTTATATCCGCTGCGCTGCGCCAAACGGACGGCGGCAATCGTCTCAGTCAGGCTGCCGATCTGGTTGAGCTTGATGAGAATCGCGTTGCCGGCGTTTGCGTCAATCCCCTTTTGCAAACGTTTTACATTGGTGACAAAGAGGTCGTCGCCTACAATCTGGACCGAGGAACCAACCCGTTTTGTCATCTCCTCAAATCCTGTGAAGTCCTCTTCCGCCAACGGGTCCTCAATTGAAAGGATGGGATACCGTTCACAAAGGCCGCAGAAATAAGAGATGAGCTCTTCCTGGGTGACTTTCTGATTCTTTTTCGGGAATCTGTAATGCCCATCCTGGTACCATTCGCTCGCGGCGGCATCCAGCGCGATTTTTACATCCTTTTCCGGCTGGTAGCCCGCCGACTGGATAGCTTCCATAATCAGCATGATCGCCTGCTCGTCGGTTTCCAGGTTGGGGGCGTACCCGCCTTCGTCCCCCACTGAAGTGGATAGTCCCTGTGCAGCCAGGTTTTTACCGAGCGCATGGAATATTTCAGCACAGATTCGCAGTCCCTCGGTAAAACTCGGAGCGCCGACAGGCATAATCATAAATTCCTGAATATCGATATTATTTTTCGCATGTGCGCCGCCGTTTAAAATATTCATCATCGGAACAGGCAGGGTATGCGCCTCCGTGCCCCCCAAATAGCGGTAAAGCGGCAGGCCAAGGGATTTCGCGGCAGCCTTCGCCATGGCGAGAGAGACGGCGAGGATGGCGTTTGCGCCGAGGTTCCGTTTGTTTTCCGTGCCGTCCAGTTCCAGCATCAGCCGGTCGTTCCCCTCCTGGTCCAGCACATTTTTCCCTTTAAGCGCTCCGGCGATTTCATTTGTTACATGCGCAGCCGCCTTGAGTACGCCCTTGCCATTGTAACGGGCGGCGTCGCCGTCCCGCAGCTCGCAGGCCTCGAACATCCCGGTGGATGCGCCGGATGGGACGCTTGCTTCCGCACTGGTGCCGTCTGTCAGACAGACGCGGGCACTGACTGTGGGATTGCCACGGGAGTCCAAAATTTCGCGTCCGGTAATCGTTTCAATTGAAAAATCCTGTTTCATATTCGTTCCTCCTTTTTTCTAGTATGGTTTTTTTATAGAAAATAATTCCAGAACCGGGAAAAGAAACTTGAGATAACTTCCTTGTTTCTGCACAGAATAAAAACGCGGGTACTAAAACCCGAAACAATTAGAACGGAGGTACCAAATATGAAAAAAACCGCACTTGTGGGTTTAATTCTTGCTCTCTGTCTCTGCTTTACCGCATGCGACAACAACGGCAATACAAATTCAAACGGTTCAAGCACCATCTCTGACGATTTAAGCAAAGGCGCAAGCGATTTGAGCGACGACATCAGCCGTGGCGCCAGTGATCTAAGTGATGATATCAGCCGCGGCGCAAGCGATTTGAGCGATGATATCAGCGATGGACTCAGCGATTTAAACCCGGACAAAGATTCCGTTTCAAGTTCCCGGCCGGCCAGCACAAAGCCGGCCGAGATCAATGTAGAGGTACTGAATAAACTTGACAATACCAAACAAGGCTGGGGGCAAGGCGTCAACCTTGATGAATTCAACCGTCCGACCAGCTGTCTTCAATTTCAAAAAAAATATGGAAAATATGACGCTTATTATATCGGCGAAAAAACAAAAACAATTTACTTAACCTTTGATGAAGGTTATGAAAACGGCTACACTGCTAAAATTTTGGATACCTTAAAAGAGAAAAAAGTACCGGCCGTCTTTTTTGTCACATATGATTACTGCAACCGCAATGCCGACCTTGTCAAACGGATGATTTCCGAAGGGCATGTTGTCGGTAACCACAGCTGGTCCCATCCTTCTATGCCGACCGTCCCGCTTGAATCAGCCAAAGATGAAATTGTAAAGCTACACAATTATGTGAAAACAAATTTTGGCTACGAAATGACTTTGTTCCGCCCGCCGATGGGTGAATTTTCAGAACGGACGCTCGCTATGACGCAGCAGCTAGGCTACAAGTCTGTTTTCTGGAGTTACGCTTATAAAGACTGGGATCCAGACGCACAGATAGGCGCTGAAGCCGCCTACCAAAAGGTAACCAAGGCTGAACACGAAGGGGCCATTTACCTGCTCCACGCCGTTTCCAAAGACAATGCAGAAATTCTTGGACGTGTGATTGACGACATGAAGAGCAAGGGCTATTCATTCGATACACTGTAAAAAGCAGGGTGTGTATAAAACACACCCTGCTTTAAGTTTACCCCGCCGAAATGGGTTCGATTCCTATCTTCTTCAGGTAAGCGTCAAGCTACTTTTGGTTCTTAAACCGGATAAATTTTTCGGGAAATTTTCTTTCTATGCCTTTATAATACCGCCGTTTTTCGGCAGTACGGCCCTTATACAGAATCCAACAGGCAAATTCAAGGTCAACTTTCTCTATACATCCCTTTGTAATGCTTTCCCGCGTTTTCCGGTGAACTGGCAGAATCTGCGCAGGGCACGGAAAAAGCAGGTAAAACGGTTAAAAGAAAAAAAGAGGATTTTATCGGCCTGCTCGAGCCGCTCGGCCTGGCAGAATTTTGGGTAATTCCCGTCGATGATCCAGCAGCCATTTTCATCTAAAAAGTTTTTCACCATCAACCGGGCTTCATCACGGTCGCGTTCAACCCAATTTGGTAAAAACTGAACCTTATCCAAATAGAGCAATGGGCAATTATAATAGTTTGCGAGCAATTTTGCCGTTGTAGATTTTCCCGCTCCGCTATAGCCGATCACTGCTATTTTCATCTGTTTTCTCCCTTTTCACTGTTGTCTATAAAAAGCGGAGACAAAGAAGCACGCCGGTGCAAATACCGGCGCACTCCATTACAGCTTAACACATAGAAACTTATTTGTCCAGACGTTTCTCAAGGGCATCCAGCTCTTCCATCATCTCTTTCGGGAGACGGTCGCCGAACTTGCCAAAGAACTCGCGGATTCCTTTAGCTTCCTCTTTCCAGAGGTCTTTATCAACATTAAGAAGCTCTTTTACGACGTTTACGTCAATATTCAGACCTTCCAGGTTGATGTCTTCCGGTTTCGGCTCATAGCCAATCGGGGTTTCAACAGCATCAACCTTGCCTTCGCAACGGTCGATGATCCACATCAGGACGCGCATGTTGTCGCCAAAGCCCGGCCAGATGAAGTGGCCTTCATCGTCAAGGCGGAACCAGTTGACGTTGAAGATTTTAGGAGCCTTATCGCCGAGTTTCTCGCCCATTTCAAGCCAATGTTTGAAATAGTCGCCCATATGGTAGCCGCAGAACGGCAGCATTGCCATTGGGTCACGGCGGACAACGCCAACTGCACCGGCAGCAGCGGCAGTGGTCTCAGAAGCCATGGTCGCACCAACGAATACGCCGTGGTTCCAGTCAAAGGACTGGTAAACCAGCGGAGCGGTTTTCGCACGGCGTCCGCCGAAGATCATAGCGGAAATCGGCACGCCGTTCGGATTGTCAAACTCTTTGCTGATGCAAGGGCAGTTTTTCGCCGGAGCGGTGAAACGGCTGTTCGGATGAGCGCCCTTCTCAGAGGACTCTTTGCCGTTCCAGGGGTTACCTTTCCAATCAAGCGCATTTTCCGGCGGGTTTTTATCAAGGCCTTCCCACCAAACAGTGTTGTTGTCCTTGTTGAGGGCAACGTTGGTGAAGATGGTGTCTTTCTTTGTAGAAGCAAGCGCGTTCGGGTTGGACTTCGCGTTCGTGCCGGGAGCAACACCGAAGAAACCGTTTTCCGGGTTGATGGCGTACAGGCGGCCGTCCGGCCCCTGTTTCAGCCAGGCGATATCATCGCCAACGGTCCAAACTTTATAGCCGTCTTTGGAGTATACTTCCGGCGGAACCAGCATTGCAAGGTTGGTTTTGCCGCAAGCAGACGGGAAAGCAGCGGAAATATATTTCACTTCACCCTTCGGGTTCTCAATACCGAGGATGAGCATATGCTCAGCCATCCAGCCTTCGTTTTTGCCCTGGTAAGAAGCAATACGGAGTGCAAAGCATTTTTTGCCGAGAAGAACGTTGCCGCCGTAACCGGAGTTGATAGACCAAATGGTGTTGTCCTCCGGGAAATGGACAATGTAACGTTTATCCTGATCAATATCAGCTTTGGAATGAAGACCGCGTACGAAGTCGTTGGAGGTTTCCCCAAGGTTTTCAAACGCCGCTTTACCCATACGGGTCATAATGTCCATGTTGAGGACAACATAGATCGAGTCAGTCAGCTCAACGCCAACTTTAGCAAGCGGTGAGCCAATTGGTCCCATGGAGTAAGGAATGACGTACATGGTACGGCCTTTCATAACGCCGTCATACATCGGGGTCAGTTTTGCGTACATCTCTTTCGGATCGCACCAGTTGTTGGTCGGTCCCGCGTCCTCTTTGTTTCTGGAGCAGATAAAGGTTCTGTCCTCAACACGGGCAACGTCGTTGACGGCGGTGCGGTGGAGATAACAGCCCGGAAGTTCTTTTTCATTAAGCGGCATCATTTCGCCGGTAGCGGTCGCCTGGGCGCGAAGCTCATTTAACTGCTCGTCGCTGCCGTCAATCCAGATAATTTTATCCGGTTTGCACAGAGCAACCATTTCATCGACCCAGTTGAGTACGTTTTTGTTGTTTGTCAGCATTTGGGGTCTCCTTTCAACTTTCCAAAGTTTGAAAAAATAAATTTCTCACGTATATAAGTATATCCCAAACCATATCCTTTTGCAAGTCAGAATCGTTAAAATTTCATCAAATTTCATTTTTTTAACAAACGATTCAGAACTTGCCGGAAGATCCGTCATCTTTTGTCAGAACTGGACAAAGTTTGCGGGTCAACCGGCAGGGAGGCAACCGCGTTCAAGTCCATCCCTGCAAGATGGCCCGCCCTGTATTCGTAATAGCCCTGGGAGGCGATCATCGCCGCATTGTCCCCGCAGAGCGGCAGGGGCGGCGCAAAAAGCCGAAAGCCCCGCTGCGCACAGTCGCTTTCTAGCCGGGAACGCAGGCCGGAGTTCGCAGAAACGCCGCCCGCAAGAACAATTTTGCGGTAGCCATATTCCTCCGCAGCCATCATCAGCCGGGGCGAAAGAATATCGCAAACCGTTTGCTGAAACGATGCAGCCACATCGTTTACCGGCAATGTCTTCCCCTTCTGCTCCGCATTGTGCACAAGGTTAATAACGGCCGTTTTGAGGCCGGAAAAACTGAAATCGTATGGGCAGCCGTCAACATGGGGACGCGGCAGATGAAACGCCGCAGGGTTTCCTTCGCGGGCCGCCTGATCCATATAGACGCCGCCCGGATAGGAAAAGCCGAGGGTGCGGGCCGCCTTGTCATAGGCTTCGCCGACCGCATCGTCATGGGTACGTCCAATTACATGAAATTCAGTGTAATCCTTTACCTCAATAATATGGCTGTGCCCGCCTGAAACCACCAGGCAGAGGAAAGGCGGCTCAAGCCCCGGATGGGCAAGGTAGTTTGCCGCAATATGCCCCCGGATGTGGTGGACCGGAACAAGCGGCTTTCCAGACGCCATACTGAGCCCTTTCGCAAAGTTCACCCCCACCAGCAGAGCGCCGATCAGGCCGGGCGCATATGTAACAGCAACCGCGTCGACCTCCTCCAATGTAAGTTTTGCCCGTTCCAGCGCTTCGCTTACCACGCCTACAATATCCTCGCAATGGCGGCGGGAGGCAATTTCCGGAACAACACCGCCATATTTTTTATGTTCTTCCACCTGGGACGCAACAACAGACGACAGGATGGATCGCCCATCCTCAACAACGGCCGCGGCCGTTTCGTCGCAGGAAGATTCAATTCCAAGTATCTTAGCCATGTACAAACTCCTTCTTCATCAGGACCGCATCCTCTTCCGGCTCCCGGTAAAACCGCTTTCGGACACCCACGGGAATAAATCCGTATTTACGGTAAAGCGCCTGTGCGGGTATATTCCCTTCACGGACTTCAAGGGTAGCATCTTCCGCACCTTCGGAAACGGCTTTTTCGAACAGTCGTTCCATGAGTGCCGAAGCAATTCCTTTTCCGCGCTGAGCTAAAACAACACAGAAGGTGTTAATATGCAGGTTTCCGCCTACCAAAAATGCATTTAGATATCCGGCAATCCCTGTCACAGTCTCTGCTACCAGCGTAATACCGTATGGATTTTTCAACTCCGCTTCAAATGAAGCTTCGCTCCAGGGATCGCTGAAATTATCCCGCTCAATCGCCGCCAATAAAGGGACATCCTCCGCTCGCATTGCGCGGATGACTATTCCGCACATAACGGATACTCCTTAAAATACCGTTCAAAAAAATCCCGCGCCTGCCTCAGGCAGAGCCGGTAAGTCTCCAAATCCGCCCCGTACGGGTCAGGAACCCGCATCACGCTGATCTTCCCTTCGGAATCCGGGAGAGCGGTTGCCAGAAGGCGCCTGTGCTCTTCCGACATAACAAATATCCGCTCCGCCTCGTCAATTGCTTCCAGCGTAATCCTCTGCGCTTTGTGCCCGGAAAGGTCAAGCCCCTCTTCCCTTGCCGCCTCTACCGCATTCGGCGTTGCCAGCTGACCGTCAAAAGCCGCAACTCCGGCGCTGACAGCCGTGTATTCATCCGATAAGCCCTGCTCTTCCAGCATCCGGTTGAGCACCGCCGCCGCCATTGGGCTGCGGCAGGTGTTTCCGGTACAGACAACAAGGAGTTTCCTTTTTTGTTTACCTTCCATTGAACCCATCCTGTTTTTTTTCATTATTCTTTCGCATCGTACCAGGTTTTCCCCTGTGATACGTCAACCAAAAGCTTTACCTTTAAATCGGCCGCGTGTTCCATTTCCTCCCGCAGGCAATCCTTTGCGCGGGCCGCGTCTTTTTCTGCAACCTCTAAAATCAGCTCGTCGTGTACCTGAAGGATCAGCCGCCCGTCCACCTGCTCCTTTAACAGCCGCCGGTAGACGCGCACCATTGCAATTTTAATAATATCCGCCGCCGTCCCCTGGATCGGAGCGTTCATTGCCGCCCGCTCGCCAAAATTACGGATGTTTTTGTTGTGGGATTTCAGCTCCTCCAAAAACCTGCGGCGGCCGAACATGGTGGTGACATAGCCGTCTTGTTTGGCGGTCTCTACCGTTTCTTTCATAAAGCGGTCAACGCCGCTGTAAGTTTCAAGATAATTTTTGATATAGTCCGAGGCCTGGGCTACCGTGACGCCGATATCCTGTGAAAGGGAAAAGGCCCCGATGCCGTAAACGATACCGAAGTTAATCGCCTTTGCACGGGTTCGCATTTCATGTGTGACCAGCTCAAGCGGTACGCCGAACACCTCCGAAGCTGTAATAGCATGGATATCCGCCCCGCCGTTAAAGGCAGCGATCATCCGCTCATCCGCCGCCAGATGGGCGAGGATCCGCAGCTCAATCTGGGAATAATCCGCGTCGATCAGCACATAGCCTTCTTTTGCAACAAAGAAGCGGCGCATCTGGCGGCCGAGCTCGGTACGGGCCGGGATGTTCTGCATGTTCGGCTCGGTTGAACTGATCCGCCCGGTGCGGGTTTCAGTCTGCTTAAAGGTGGAGTGCACCCGCCCGTTCTGGTCTACGACCTTGAGCAGGCCGACGACATAGGTGGAGTAAAGCTTGGTCAGCTTCCGGTACTCCAGCAGTGTCGGGATGATGATATGCTCCCCCCGGATGGCTTCGAGCGCGTCCACATTGGTGGAGTAACCGCTCTTTGTTTTTTTCTTGGGGGTGAGCCCCATCTTTTCAAAAAGGATGACATTGAGTTCCTTGGTAGAATTCGGGTTGAACTCCTCCCCCGCAAGCTCCATCATTTGTTTTTTGAGCACGTCAATCTGTTCCGAGAGCACCCCGCCGAAACTGTTGATCCCGTCTTTGTCAACGGCAAAGCCGTCATGCTCCATAGCGGCCAGCACCAGGCTGAGCGGCATTTCGATTTCATTGAAAAGGCCAAGCATTCCCTGGGAGGCGAGCTCTTCTTTCAGCATTCGGGAAAGCTCCGGCAGAACTGCCGCCGCAAGGTAGGGCTCATCCAGCTGGGGCAAGGGGACTTCATACCGTTTCGCAAGGTTGACAGGGTCGTAGCTTCTCCCTGCCGCATCCAGCAGGTAAGCGGCAAGAGCGCCGTCAAAAACCACATTGTCAAGCTCTGTTCCCCGGTCCATGCAGAACCGGTAAAGGGGTTTCACATCAAAGGTCCGCTTCGGAAGTTCGGAAGCGGCAATAAATTCAAAAAACGCCTGCTCCGCCTGAAAGCGGAACTCATACACCGTGTCCCCGGCGGCAATCTGAAGTTTTTCAACCGAATCCTCCCCTAAAAAAGAGAGAAAATCGAGCGTTTTTTCTTTGGAGAGCGCACTTCTCACCAGGTCGTAATCCGGCTCTGAAACCACTTTGTCAGGGCCAACGGCCTCCAAAATCAGTTGGGGCGCCTCCTGCCCTACGCCATCCGTTTCCAAGTGAAGCTTTTGGATATAGGAAAACATTTCATAGCGGTTGAAAAGAGCGACGAGCGCCGCGTCATCCCGCGTTCCGGAACGGTAGTGCTCAATCTGGGTATCAATCGGCGCCTCTTTGCAGATGGCAGCGAGTTCCTTGCTCATAAAGGCACTCTCTTTTCCCTCTATCAGAAGCTTTTTCACCCGCGGCGTCGCCTCGATTTCCTCAACATTCGCATAGATGGCTTCAATTGAGCCGTATTTCTGGATCAGCGAGAAAGCCGTCTTTTCCCCAATCCCCTTAACGCCGGGGATATTATCGGAGGAATCCCCCATCAGCGCCTTGACGTCAACCAGCTGTTCCGGTTCAACGCCGTACTCGTCAAAATACCGCTGAGGCGTATATAGGATCGCCTCCCGGGTAGTTGCGAGACGGACGTTGACCTCGTCCGTGATTAATTGCAGACAGTCCCGATCCCCCGTGGCGATGACGCAATCATTCCCGCTTTTAACGCAGAGGTCTGCGAGTGTACCGACAATGTCGTCCGCCTCATAACCCTCTTTCTCAATAACAGCAAACCCCATTGCCCGGATGATTTCCTTGGCGACCGGCATCTGCATCAGCAGCTCGGGCGGAGTTCCTTTGCGGGTGCCCTTATAAGCGTCATACATTTTGTGGCGGAAGGTGGGCGCGTGTACGTCAAACGCGACTGCGACCCCATCCGGCGAAAGCTCGTTCTGCATTTTGATCAGAATATTCATAAAACCGACCAGGGCGTTTGTAAAAAAGCCGTCCTTGGTTGACAAAAGCTTGACGCCGTAAAAGGAACGGTTTAAAATGCTGTTACCATCAATTGCGAGGAGTTTCATCAAGGCACCTCTTTCAAATTTCTGTCTCTCTTTTAAGTTGACGAAATCACGCCGGTATATTACACTTTACTATATTATTTCCCCTCTGCGTGCCGGCTAATCCATTGCCGCAGCAGGTTGACTGTATGAACAATATATATTTTCTATTATATCATAGCCTTAATATGGTTTCAATAAAAGCAAAGGAAGAGCAAACGTGAAAATGATTCAAATTGGCAGCGTTATAATTGAAAAGACTGCAAGCCTGGCGCCAATGGCTTCAGTGGCGGACAGGACTTTCCGCGCCCTCTGCCGCTTCTACGGGGCCGCTATGGTGACCGGGGAGATGGCGAGCGCCAAAGGGATGATTTATTCCGATAAAAAAACCGCCGAACTTTTGGAAGTGACAAAAGAAGAACGCCCGATGGCGGTCCAGCTTTTCGGGGACGACCCGCATTTTCTGGCATTAGCTGCCGAAAAGGCGATGCTTTATCAGCCGGATTTTATTGACATCAACATGGGCTGCCCCGTTCCCAAGGTGGTCAGCAACAACAGCGGGAGTGCGCTGATGAAAACGCCAAAACTCGCCGGGGAGATCCTCCGGGCGGTGGCAGATGCGGTTTCTATTCCTGTCACGGCAAAAATCAGGGCTGGATGGGATTATGAATCCCGCAACGCCGTCGAGCTGGCAAAGATTCTGGAACAAAATGGCGCCGCCGCGATCACGGTGCACGGGCGGACCCGCCAGCAGATGTACGCGCCGCCGGCTGACCTGGAGATCATCCGGGAGGTAAAGGAAGCGGTTTCGGTTCCGGTCGTCGGCAACGGCGACATTGAAACGCCGGAAGACGCCAAACGGATGTACGACCTGACCGGCTGCGACCTCGTTATGGTCGGGAGGGGCTCCTATGGACGTCCCTGGATTTTTAAACAGATTAAAGAATACTTGGAAACAGGGCATTACTCCCCTGATCCTTCTCTGGAAGAGCGGGTGGCGGTCATGAAGGGACACATCACCGCGCTCTGTGCCCATAAAGGCGAAAAAATGGGGATGCGCCAGGCGCGCCATCACGCCGCCTGGTACCTCAAAGGGCTTCACGGCGCGGCGGCGTTCCGGAAAGCATGCGGGGAGCTGACCGTTTTATCTGATCTTGATCTGCTGATTGAACGGGTACTCAAAGAAAACCTGGAGGAACGGCTATGACGGTAAGGGAGGCAAACACAAACGATTTGAGCGGGCTCCTCGCCCTCTACACCCATCTGCACGGCAATCCTATCCCACCGGAAAGCGGAGCTTTGTCCGCCCTCTGGGAACAAATTCTCGCTGACCGGAACCACCACATCCTGGTCGCCCAAGAGGACGGCAAAATTGTTTCCTCCTGCGTGGCTGTAATCATCCCAAACCTCACCCATCATCAGCGCCCCTACGCGCTGGTGGAAAACGTTGTTACCGATGAGGATTACAGGAATAAGGGGTTTGCCACCGCCTGCCTCGATTATGCAAAGGCGCTGGCAGAGGCTGAAAACTGCTATAAAATTATGCTGCTGACCGGCTCCAAGGAGGAAAGCACCCTCCGTTTCTATGAACGGGCCGGCTACAACCGCAATGACAAAACAGCATTTATTCAATGGCTGAAATAACAACCCGGATGTCCCTTTGACAACGGAGGTACCTGTTGTGAAAAAATATGCATCTATTATTTTCCCTGTACTTTTAATGGCGATTATTTTTTCCGGATGTGAGCATGAAACAATTACTCAAAATCCGGGAGAATATAACTATCAAATGAATGAGCCCATTGAAATTATCGACATTGAAACCAGGGATGTTCTGGGAATTTTAACGATTACCGGGGCCTATCCCATCAACGACAAGCCGTTTACGGTTCGTACGGAAACCGGAACCACTGAAGATGGCGAGCCTATCTACGAGGATATCGCCTACGAACAGCTATTACAGATTAATTATATTTTTAAAGATACTGCTCAAAACAACAAAACGATCAGCGGGCTTAACTTTTCTCCCTATTCCCAGTTGAACAATGTAACCGTTGATCCAAAGGTCGATTTTGCCAAAGCTCCTCTGGGCCAAGGGGAAAGCTGTTTTACTGTTGCCTTTTCCAAAACGGTCGATCAATTTGAGCTCGGCTTCCGATATGGTATCCTTCAATTTCGAAAAACCGCCACAATCCATATCAGCTTATCTGGCAGCGCGGCACAAAGCCCGCCTGTTCCTGAAAATCCCAGCACTATTTCACCTCCGGAGATTCCCGACTCACGCAACAGTTCGTCAAGCGTTTCCCAGCCAGATTCGTCCCCTTCATCCTCAGAAGACTCCAGCGTTCTTTCCACACCCGACAATTCCGCTTCTGATTCGTCTGATCAATCGGTTAACTCTTCCGAACCTCATACGCAGTTCTGGCTCAGTTATCTATTGCCCTATGAGTACCTGCTGCTGATCGCCGCGTTATTGCTGGAAGCCGTCATCGTTCTTACAGTGGTATTAATTTCCAAGTGTAAGAAAAAATGACAACCGCTATTTCACTTCTTACAACATTGACAGTTTCACAAAAAGGCCTTACAATATAGAAAACTTTTTCGCTGTAAAGCAGAAAAGGGAAATGGAATCAAAGGTGGTAAAAACATGAACAGCGACGCAGTGACAAAAGGCGTGAAAAGCGCGACCCATCGAGCTTTATTCAACGCCCTTGGATACACAAAAGAAGAAATGGAACGCCCCCTCGTTGGAATTGTCAGTTCCTACAACGAGATCGTACCGGGCCATATGAATATCGACAAAATTGTAGAGGCTGTTAAAACCGGCGTATCAATGGCGGGCGGCACTCCGGTCGTCTTCCCCGCAATCGCGGTTTGCGACGGTATCGCCATGGGACATCAGGGGATGAAATATTCCCTGGTTACCCGCGACCTGATCGCCGATTCTACCGAAGCGATGGCGATGGCTCACGCCTTTGACGCGCTTGTGATGGTGCCGAACTGTGACAAAAACGTTCCCGGTCTTTTGATGGCGGCCGCGCGGCTCAATATCCCGACCATCTTCGTCAGCGGCGGCCCGATGCTCGCCGGAAGGGTGGACGGCTGCAAAACCAGCTTTTCCAGCATTTCGGAGGCGGTCGGCGCCTTCAACGGCGGGAAAATTACCAAAGAAAAGCTGGACGAATATGAGGAAAAAACCTGCCCAACCTGCGGCTCCTGCTCCGGCATGTATACGGCGAACAGTATGAACTGCCTGACTGAGGTGCTCGGCATGGGGCTTCCGGGAAACGGCACCATCCCGGCGGTCTACTCTGCCCGCATCCGCCTTGCAAAACACGCCGGTATGCAAGTGATGGAGCTTCTACGGCAGAACATCCGCCCGCGGGACATTATGACAGCAGACGCCTTTCAAAACGCCCTGACAATGGATATGGCGCTGGGGTGTTCAACCAACAGCATGCTCCACCTGCCTGCTATCGCGCACGAGGCTGGAATTGAGCTGAACGTCGATATGGCGAACGCCATCAGTGAAAAAACGCCGAACCTTTGTCATCTTGCCCCGGCGGGCCGCCACTATGTGGAAGACTTGAACGAGGCGGGAGGCATCCCGGCGGTTATGAAGGAAATCGACAAGCTGGGGCTGTTGAAAACCGACCTGATCACCTGCACCGGAAAAACTGTTGCGGAAAGCATTGCAGACGCTGTCAACAGGGACCCGGAAGTGATCCACCCGGTGGAGAACCCGTACAGCAAAACCGGCGGAATTGCTGTCCTTCGCGGCAACCTCGCCCCTGACTCCTGTGTTGTCAAACGCTCCGCCGTTGCCCCTGAAATGCTTACGCATTCCGGCCC
Source organism: Oscillospiraceae bacterium (assembly GCA_902766785.1). Classification (GTDB taxonomy): domain Bacteria; phylum Bacillota; class Clostridia; order Oscillospirales; family Ruminococcaceae; genus Metaruminococcus_A. Next base: position 19,345 of record CACXEO010000052.1, read on the forward strand.
GGCCCGCGTCTTTGATTGCGAGGAGGACGCAATGACGGCGATCAACGGCGGCAAAATTCATGAGGGAGACGTGGTCGTCATCCGCTATGAAGGGCCGAAGGGCGGCCCGGGGATGCGGGAGATGCTCAACCCCACTTCCGCGATTGTCGGGCGCGGGCTGGGAAGCACGGTCGCCCTGATTACCGACGGGCGTTTTTCCGGTGCGACCCGCGGCGCGGCAATCGGCCATGTATCGCCTGAGGCGGCGGTCGGCGGCAATATCGCGTTGGTTGAAGAAGGCGATATTATTGATATCGACATCAACGCCAACACGGTCAGCTTCCGCGTGAGTGAGGAAGAGCTCGCAAAACGCCGTGCAGCCTGGAAGCCGCGCCAGCCCAGAATTACGACCGGTTATCTCGCGCGGTACGCCGCACTGGTGACCTCCGGCAACCGGGGGGCTATTTTAGAAGTGCCAAAGATTTAAAGCAGCAAAAACAGCCGCGGATTTTTAATCCGCGGCTGTTTATTAAAAATGCCCCCAGCCCGGAGGGTACTTACAATAAAGGCGGGAACCATATGGGTTCCCGCCTTTTATAGATCCAATTATTTGCGTTTATTCAAAAGATTCAGAATATCGTCAAAATACCCGTCGTCCCCAGCAGGCTTCGCGTCGCCCGCTTTATCGGAAACACCTGAAGAGACAAAGTCGGAAGAAACCGGGCGCTGACCGTTTTCAAATCCAGTCGCGATAACCGTAATTTTCATCTCATCCTCATAGCTCTCATCAAACGCGGCGCCCCAGATAATATTCGCTTCAGGATGCGCCGCCTTGGCAATCATGGAAGAAGCGAGGTCAACCTCATCCAAGCCAATGTCACTGGAAGCGGTGATGTTGATGATAACGCCGTGCGCACCGTTAATAGAGGTTTCAAGCAACGGGCTGGAAATTGCCATGGTTGCAGCGGCCTCCGCCTTATCCTTGCCCTGCGCGCGTCCAACGCCCATGTGCGCATAGCCCGCGTCCTTCATAATGGTGGTGACATCAGCAAAGTCCAAGTTGACAAGGCCGGGAATATTAATCAAGTCAGAAATACTCTGAACACCTTGACGGAGAACATCATCCGCCGCAAGGAACGCGTTTGCCAGAGTAATTTTTGTATCAGGAATCAGTTTGAGGCGTTCATTCGGGATAACAACCAGGGAATCCACCTGCCGGCTGAGGGCTACAACACCCGACTCCGCCTGCGCCATCCGGCGCGGGCCTTCAAAAGCAAATGGTTTTGTGACAATACCAACTGTCAGGATACCGAGCTCTCGCGCAATTTCTGCAATAACGGGAGCGGCGCCTGTACCGGTACCTCCGCCCATACCCGCGGTGATAAAGACCATTTGGGTACCCTTAAGCGCAGCTTCAATTTCCTCGCGGCTCTCTTCAGCGGCACGCTGGCCACGCTCCGGATCACCGCCCGCGCCGCGGCCCTTGGTCAATTTCTCCCCGATTTGAATTTTATTCGCCGCTTTTGAGTGGAAAAGAACCTGCTTATCTGTGTTGATAGTAATAAATTCAACACTCTCCATTCCCGCAGCGATCATACGGTTTACGGCGTTTCCACCGCCGCCGCCAACGCCGATTACTTTAATATTGACTGCTTTTTCCACGTCGTTATCCAGCACAAAATTCACTTTAACGTTCCTCCCAATTACGATATCCTTCGTCTATTGGTTCCACCATACCGGTTCCAACAAACCACCAATCTATCAGAATCCTATAATTTCACACTTTATGAGTAATATCTTATCACAAACTCATGTCTCTTTTCAAGCCCTTTACACACTTTTTAACCATTTTATCACGGCTTTTCCACCAGTGATTGGGGAGCTGGTAAAAAAGCTGTCAAGATGTGGCGTTTTGGGAAGAATCCGGCTGTGAAGAAGAGACGGATGAGGCATTCTGGGAACTGTCCGGCGCAGAAGAGGAAGAAATTGACAGATCACCAGACGGGCGGAAATAAGCGGTCCCCACCTGTTTCACGTCAACAATCCCCATTTCTCCTTTGTCAATTCGGCCGTCTATAATTTCACGGGCAAAAGTCAGCTTATACTTTAAATCGGTCACGCTGCCGATATCAACTCGTATCCGGTCGTTAATATAAAGCCGGATGTCTACAATGCTGTTGAGGTCAACCCGGGTGAGCCCGGCAAGGCTCATTTCCTCGCAGATATCGTTGATGGTGTGGAGCGTTTCCATTTCGGGGCTTGTATCAGTGCTGATAAAATCACCGTTTTTGTAGCCGTTCAAGTCAACCCCCGTTACCACAAAGGTATTTTCCTTAGGGCCTGCAAGACCCGATTCAAGGATCCTGCCCGCATCGCTGACCAGATAGTAGCTTGTCCCGCTGGACAGGCTCATAACCGGCTTTGCCTCAGTAACAGCTATGGTCAGCTTATTTGGAAAAGAACGCCTGATTTTCACATTATCAATATATTCAAACCCGCTTATAATTCGCTCTGAAGCGTCACCTGTACTGATCCTGAAGAGGTTATCCCCCGTTTGCAGGCCCGATTTTTCAATAATTTCCTCCGCTGTATACCTTGAAGACCCCTCCACATTGATTGTCTCGATATTAAAAAAGACCGTCAAAGAAAGAATAATGCCCGCGACTATAATAAAAAGAAAGAGAATGATATAGTAAAGGATATAATTCTTTTTCCTTTTTTTCCTGCGTCTGGCTGAAACTGTCTGCTGCGCACGCTGCCGTTCATCAAGAGAAGGAACTCTTTTTCCGGCACCGGCAGAGCGCTGCCTGTTTTGCACAGGGTTTCCTCCGCGTGTGCCGGGGATGGTTTCACGTTTTGGTTCCGGGACATGGCGCACCGATGTATTTTCAGCTTTTGTACGTTTCTTTTTCGGCCACTTTTTCGGCGTTTTCCGGGCCTTGGCAGGCTGGATTCCGTTTCTGGCATCCAGCTGCTGCCTTGCCTTTTTTACTTCATTCATAAAATACATCCTTTGGGATCAAGTCTCTCTATAAATCCGCCCGCCGAGTTTGACGAGGTTCTCTTCTATTTTTTCATAGCCGCGGTCGATATGATGCAGGCTCCCAATCGTCGTCACTCCGGAAGCGGCAAGCCCCGCTATCACCAAGGCCGCCCCGCCCCGCAAATCGGTAGATTCTACACTGGCGCCGTAAAGGGATCGGGCCCCTTCAACAACCGCTACCTTTCCCTCCACCTTGATATTGGCCCCCATACGAACCAGCTCACCAACATGCTTATACCGGCTTTCAAAAACATTCTCTACAAAAATAGTCGTACCGGAAGCTAACGTTGTCACTGCCATGACCGGAGCCTGGGCGTCAGTTGGAAAACCGGGATACGGCATCGTACGGATTGTTTTTGCCGCCTTCAAGCGGAGCGGTGCTTTTAAATAAACCGAACGGTCTGAAATTTTAAGCTTGCAGCCCATTTGATCCAAAACCGGAAAAACACTGTCCAACTGGTCGGTGAAAACGTCGGTAAGCAGAATTTCCCCTCCGGTTGCCGCAGCCGCACATAAATACGTTACCGCAACAATCCTGTCAGAGATAACGCGGTACTCGGTTTCAGTTAAAACCGGAACCCCTTCAATCACAATCGTACTCTTGCCCGCACCGTAAATCTTCGCTCCGCACTGGTTTAAAAATTCAGCAAGGGCAATAATTTCAGGCTCCTGCGCGGCATTTGAAATCACCGTTTGTCCCAGCGCAGTAGCGGCGGCGATCATGATGTTCTCAGTCGCCCCCACACTCGGGAAAGAAAATGAAATCCGGCTGCCCACAAAGCGCTTGCTGTGCAGTTCACAATCAAGCAAGCCGTACTCCTCTTTGATATGCAGCCCAAGCTGACGAAGGCCCAGTAAATGCAGGTCAATCGGCCTCGGGCCAAGCTCACACCCGCCGGGGAAAGAAATTTGGGCGGCACGCATCCGTGCGGCAATCGCCCCTAGGAAGACAATAGAAGAACGCATTTCGCGCATGAGGTCATCCGGCACGTCATACCGGTTTACCCGTGAAGCGTCCACCTCAACGGTGCCGCCTTCTCTGCGAACCCGGCAGCCAAGATAACTTAATATTTTGCAGGCCGCATCCACATCGGTCAGGTCGGGGCAATTATGTAAAACCGTTTTTCCTTTGACCAGTACGGCAGCTGCCAAAAGCGGCAGCGCACTATTCTTGGCGCCCTGCACCGCCAGTTCTCCAACCAGGGGCACGCCGCCTGTAATCATCAATTTTTCCATTCAAACACCCTCCCTCGCCCGTTCACAGGCTCTGTAAAACCTTTTCAGGAGGCCTTACGGATTATACTATGCCAAAGAGGGATGTTTGGTGAAAAAGGGGAGACTACGCGCCAACCAGGGTACGAACCTCGCGATAAATCCGGTCTGCCGTATCAAATACCGCAAGAGCGGACGCGTTTCTGGAAAGCTCTAAAAGCTTTTCCGGATTCATGCAAAGGTCTTTAACAATTGCTATGAACTCTTTCTTATTATAGTTTTTTTCTTCAATCACAATCGCAGCATGGTGATTCTGCAGCACCATAGCGTTGTGGTACTGGTGATTTTCGCTGACAGTCGGGCACGGGATCAGCACAGACGCTTTCCCCGCCACTTCCAGTTCGCTAAGCGTAATTGCGCCGGACCGGCAGATAACAAGGTCGGCCGCAGCAAGGCAGGTGTCCATATTATCAATATACTGCCTCGCATCAATTCTAGGATGGGAGGCAAGGTCCACGTTACGGTCTTTGAGCATTTTAGGAAAAACCTCAACGCCCAGCTGGCCATAGCCGTGGATGTGGTTGACGGCGTCGGTATCCTGGTGCCATTCCATCAGGTCGGCGGCGATCCGGTTGATGGTAATCGCCCCAAGACTGCCGCCGAATGAGAGGATGCACACCTTATCGTCCAGACCGAGTTCGCGCCTTGCCTCGGCTTTGGTTTTATAGATAATACTTTCGCGTACAGGATTTCCGGTTATAACTGTTTTCCCCGCGATTTTCAAAAGCTTTTTTGCTTCCTCCACAGCAAGGCAGACGACGTCCACCTTTTTAGCCAATGTTTTGGTGGTGACGCCGGGAAACGCGTTTTGTTCGTGAATCAGGGTTTTGAACCCCATTTTCTGCGCCATAAACAGGATAGGCCCACTGACATAACCGCCGGTTCCAATTACCACATCCGGCTGAAAATCATTCAATATCTTTTTGGCTGTCTTCGGAGAAGTCAGCATATACTGAACGGTTTTAATATTATGCTTAATATCCTCCAGCGCAAATCCGCGCCAAAAGCCTTTGACCTGAATAGGGGTAAATTCGAACCCCGCGTTTCTGACAAGTCTTGCCTCCATCCCGTCCGGCGTACCGGCAAACAGGATTTCGGCAGATGGTTCATGACGTTTGATACAGGACGCAATGGCAAGCGCAGGGTTGATATGCCCCGCTGTACCTCCGCCCGCTAATAACACTTTCATTTTTTCACACCTTCACTTCAACAAAACCCGCTAAAGCGGTACCGCTCATTGCTTCACGATGGCCGAATGCCTGGAAATACTCAGTACAATCCCCATTTGGAACAGCTGCATCATCAGCGCCGTGCCGCCGTAGCTGAAAAACGGCAGGCTGATACCGGTGTTCGGTATGGTATTGGTGACAACGGCAATGTTGACGATTGCCTGGATGCCAATTTGAGCCGTCAGGCCAACCGCGAGCATTGAACCGAATTTATCCGGCGCACGGGAAGCAATGATAAAGCCGCGCACCACAAACAGGGCAAATAAAATAATAACCGCCATTGCGCCGATGAAACCAAGCTCCTCGCAGACAATAGAAAAAATAAAGTCGTTCTGCGGTTCCGGCAGGTAAAGGTACTTCTGCCGCGAATTGCCAAGCCCAAGGCCGGTAAAACCGCCGGAACCAATGGCGAGGAGAGACTGTGCTGTCTGATAAGTATCGCCCTGCATATCGGAAAATGGGTCGAGCCAGCTCATGAGGCGCGCTTCGACGTATTCAATACCGCCGAACATAATAATTGCCAAAACGCCTAAAACCGCGATTACAATGATGCCGACGTAATAGCGGTATTTGACGCCGCCGACAAACATCATAACCAAAGCAATAGAGACCATCAGGACGATACCGGAAATATGAGGTTCAAAAAACATCAGCCCGCAAACCAGGCCGAGCGGTATGATAAAAGGGAGGATTCCGTAGCGGAACGTCCCCATTTTTTCGTAGTTGGTTGCAATCAAGTACGCAAACAATAGAATCAGGGCAAATTTCATAACCTCGGAGGGCTGGAATGTCATAAAGCCAAGGTTGATCCAGCGGCGCGCACCCTTTAAAGGCGGGAACGCAAATACCAGGATCAAAAGGCCGATGCCCCCGGCAAAAATCCAAAATACAAATTTTTTGAGGACATGGTAATCAATACAGGAAATAAAAAGCATCCCCACAACGCCCGCAACAGCAAAAATTGCCTGCCGCTGGATAAAATGAAAGCTATTCCCATACTGATAGAGTGCATACGCATAGCTTGCGGAGAACAGCATGATCAGCCCGAACGTCAGAAGAATCAGGACAATAATCAGGAAGGTTGCATCCATATGCGGCATTCGCGCCGTTTTCGTTTTCGTTTTTCTTGCCACAGACAGATCCCTCCAAAGCGAATTGACAAATCAGATTTGAAGCGCCAGGAATACCGCAAAAGCTCCGAATACCAGCGCTGTCAGAGAAAACACCAGAACTATTTTCACTTCACTCCAGCCACACATTTCAAAGTGGTGGTGAATCGGGCTCATTTTAAAGACCCGTTTCCCAGTCAGCTTCACACTGAGCACCTGGATAACAACAGAAAGCTCCTCACAAATATATATGACGCCGATGGGGATTAAAAGAATCGGAAGGCCGACTCCCATCCCCAGTGCAACTACCATTCCCCCCAGGAACATGGAACCTAAGTCCCCCATGAAAACTTTAGCGGGGTAAAAATTCCAGGTTAGGAAGCCAAGGCATGCCCCAGCAAGGGCGGTAGAAAGCACCGTGATGCTGTCAAAGCGCAGGAGCGACGCAATGATCATATAAATAATCGCCGCGACAAAGGTAACGGAAGCCGCAAGGCCGTCAATCCCGTCGGTCAGGTTGACTGCATTGACAAACCCGACAATCCCTATCACAATGAGCGGATAGTAAAACAAACCGAAATCGACCTGGCCCAACAGCGGGAAAACAACAACTGTTGAACGATCCCCGCAGAGATAAAGCGTTACAATATATGCAATGGCGATTAGAAACTGCATCACCAGTTTCTGGCGCGCTTTCAGCCCAAGGTTTCTTTTTTTGACGACCTTAATATAATCATCTACAAAACCGACAAAGCCAAAGGCCAGCGCCATGAATAGCCCGGCGAAAAAGCGCCCGCTCTGTACAGCGCTTTGGTCGGGTGACTCCGGGTTTTGAAACCAGAGAAACAGAAAACCAGCAAGCGCTGCCAGTATAACGCCGGCAACCATCATAATACCACCCATAGTGGGAGTTCCCTGTTTCTTGGCATGCCAAGTCGGCCCTACGTCGTTGATTGTCTGGCCGTATTTAACCTTTCGAAGAAAAGGGATGAGAAAAAAGCCAAGCGCAGCGGCGGCCGCAAAGGCGATTACCGCTGTGAGTACACTGGTCAATCCTATCATTCTGTCCTACGCTCCTGTATTTTATTACAAAACAACACGGTTCCCGGCTCATTGCCTAAAAAAGATTCCGCCGGCTGCCGGTTTCTCCACACGAATAAACATTGTTTACAACGCCAAACGATGCAAAAATAAGTTCTGCCTTTTATTCTTCCCCATAAAAAGCGGAAATTATTTCTTCAAACTTCATTCCGCGGCTCGCCTTGAACAAAACAGCGTCTCCGGGCGTTAAATTTCGCTTAAGCCATTGGGCAACTTCGCTTTTCTGTTCAAAGCAGCGGACACATGAAACACCATTTTTCAGAGCCTCCTGCGCTGTAAAAACAGACTGCCCGCCGTAACAGAGCAAAGCGTCAAGCCGGTTCTCTGCGGTCACACGGCCCACCTCACGGTGCGCTTTTTCAGAGTATTCCCCAAGTTCCAGCATATCCCCCAGCACAGCTACCCTTTTTCCCTTTTGCCCAAGCTGGGACAAAACGGAAAGTGAGGCCTTCATTGAGTCAGGGCTTGCATTGTAGCAGTCTTCGACCACCGTTATACCATGAAAGTCGACAATTTTTTGTCGCATCCCGCTAGGACGGTAGCCCGGCAGGGCCGCGGTAATCTCCTCAGGCCGTATTCCAAACCAGCTTCCGGCCGCGAAAGCGGCAAGCGCATTCAGCACATGGTGGTTTCCCAGTACCGGAATCCGCACAGGGTACCGGCGGCCCTCAAACAGGATTTCAAACGCCGTTTCAAGCCCTTCTGTCCGTACACACACTGCCCGGATATCGGCGGTATCGGCCGTAATCCCGTATCGGATCAGCGGGCGGTTACAGAACTCAAGCGTACCAAGCAGGTTGTCGTCCGCGTTGACAATCAACGGAGCGCCTTTTTTTAAGCCATCCAGTATTTCAAGCTTCGCCTTGAGGATATTTTCACGGCTTCCCAGCTTTTCAATGTGGGAAACACCAATGTTCGTTATAATACCGATATCGCCCTGTGCAGCTCTGGACAGGCGGGAAATTTCGCCAAAGCCGGACATGCCCATCTCAATCACCGCCGCCTGGTAGCTCTGATCCAGCCTGAAAAGAGTTTTAGGCAGGCCGATTTCATTGTTGAGGTTCCCCTCGGTTTTCAAAGTTTTGAAGCGGGCTGAAAGGACTGTGTCAACCATTTCTTTGGTCGAGGTCTTTCCAACGCTCCCTGTAACCGCTACAACCTTGACCGGGAACCTCCGCCGGTACCAGCCGCCGAGTTCAAGCAGAGCGCTTCTGGTATTTTCCACAAGCAAAACAGGCCCCTGCGCCTTGACGTCACGGTGGGCTACAACTGCTGCGGCGCCCAATTCAAACGCCTTGGGAATAAAATCGTGCCCGTCAAAACGTTCGCCCTTAATGGCGATAAAGAGCGAGCCTGGGGTCACTTCACGGGTATCAATACATACGTTGGAAATGGCCGCGTCTTCCCCGCAGGCTGCGCGGAGGGCCACCGCTATTTCTTTTAATGAAAGCTGTTCCAAATCAGCGGCCTCCTTGCAGTGTAGCTAACGCTTCTGCCACAATTTCGTGTTCATCAAAATGAAATTCTTTTTCCCCGATTACCTGGTAATCCTCATGCCCTTTCCCCGCCAGAACAATCAGGTCGCCTTTCCGCGCATGGGAAACAGCGTAATAAATGGCTTCGCGCCGGTCGGGAATTACAATATAAGGGGTAGCATACCCCGCCATCCCGGGCAGGATATCATCAATAATTTTAACAGGATCCTCCGTACGGGGGTTATCAGAAGTGACAATAACAAAATCGGAATAACGGGAAGCTGAAGCGCCCATCAACGGGCGTTTAGTCCGGTCGCGGTCACCACCACAGCCAAACAGCGTCACCAGCCGCCCTTTAGTGTTCTCCTTCAAGGCGGGAAGGATGTTGTCCAGTCCGTCCGGGCTGTGGGCATAGTCACAAACAACTGTGAAATCCCGGCCGGTAGGAATCACTTCGCTCCTGCCCCGTACACCGCCAATTTCGCTAAGATGCGCTGCCACAGCTTCAAGGCTGATTCCCAGTTCAACACAGACCGCAGCCGCAGCAAGGGAATTCAAGATGGAAAACGAGCCCGGCATTGCAAAATCAACCGGGTAGGCTTTATCGCTGTGCAGCAGTGTATAATGAACGCTGCTCGCAGAACAGCGCGGCGCAGAAGCGAAATACTCCGTATCCGGCTCTTTTGCAGAAAAACGCAGAACCTTACACGGTATTTCCCCTGCTAGCCGTTTTCCGTAAGGATCATCCAAGTTGACAATTGCCTTCTCGGTCATATGAAACAGCATTTTTTTGGCTTCAAAATACGCTTCCATCGTGTGGTGGTAATCAAGATGGTCCTGCGTCAAATTTGAAAAAACGCCTATTTCAAACGGGATTTCGCCTAAACGGTACTGGTGCAGCGCGTGGGAGGATACCTCCATCACGACAGTATCGCAGCCTGTGTCCGCCATCCTCGCAAAAAGATGGTAGAGCTCGTAAGCGTCCGGCGTTGTACGGTGGGCGTGAACAACTTCCGTTCCGATTTCGTTCTGAATGGTGCCGATCAACCCCACTTTATGCCCTTCACGGGTAAGGATACTTTTAATCAGATTCGTGGTAGTTGTTTTCCCGTTTGTTCCGGTCACCCCTACAAAGCGCATCCGCTGTTCAGGATGGCCGCAGAAAGCCGCACACATCTTCGCGTAGGCAAGGCGGGTGTTCTCTACAACGATCTCGCAGGAAAGCCCTACAGGGTGCGCGCAGACAACCGCAGCCGCCCCGGCCTCAACAGCTTTTTCCGCATGGCTGTGCCCGTCAAACTTTTCCCCTTTGATGCAGACAAAAACACAGCCGGGCGTAATCTTTCTGGAATCCGAACAGACGTCGGAAATTTCCCGGTCTGCCAAAGAGGTTTGATGTGGGATTCCCCGCAGAAGCTCCGACAAATTCATTTGCTAACCCTCCCAATTTTCTCAAATCCAGTCAGCCGGGTATCAACCGGTTTCGTCATTTTTAATACAAGTGACGGATATGACCGTTCCTTTTGGAACAACAGCACCCTCCGGCTGGCTCTGGGTTGCAACTACCGTGCCGGTCTGCTGTGTAGTGCCCCCGTCAAATTTTATATTGAGCCCCTTATTGGTTAGGGCTGTATTTGCCTGGGACGTGGTCAGACCGATTAACTTCGGCACCGTTGTCGTCTCCTCGGCAGCTCCGTCCGTATAGAGGATGATCGTACTGCTTTTTGCCACGCTTGTGCCGCGGGCAGGAACCTGTTTTACAACCTTGCTGCCGGTTCCAATTTTTTTGCAGTTCAGGCCGTCCGAAGTAAGCTGGCTTTCAGCAGACATCGGATCAAGGCCGACAACATTGCGGGTGGTAACTTCTAAATTGGCCAGTTCATCGTCGCTGTACTTGGCTTCAACGCCGATGTAGGGCAGAGTCTGCTTGAGCACTTCAGAAACGGCCGGAGCCGCAACCACGCTGCCGTAAATATTGCCGTCACGCGGAGTGTCCACAATGACGAGGACCGCAATCTGCGGATCATCCGCAGGGGCAAACCCTACAAAAGAGGAAATGTACGAGGTATTATCATCCGAGTCGAGCTTCTGGGCCGTACCGGATTTCCCGCCAATCCTGAAGCCGCTGATATAGGCGTTGCTCCCACCGTTTGTGGTAACGACTTCTTCAAGAACCTGACGCATGGTCTGGGATGTCTCATTAGAAATGGCCTGGCGCTTTACCGTTGTGCCAATATTTTCCACAACGTTGTTATTCTGGTCGAGCACCTGTTTGACCACATGAGGCTGCACAACATACCCGCCGTTGACAACCGCAGCTGTAGCGGTGATCATCTGCAGAGGGGTGATTTTGTTTGACTGGCCGAACGAGCAGCTTGCAAGCTCAACCGGGCCCATCTGGTCCGCCTGGTAAACAATGCTACTCGCCTCGCCCGGCAGGTCGATTCCGGTTTTCTCCATAAAACCGAATGCATTTACATAGTCGCAGAATTTGGTTGCGCCAAGCGAACTGCCGATTGCTACAAAAGCCGGGTTACAGGAGTTAACCATCGCCTGAACGAAGGTTTGAGTGCCATGGCCGGAAAGCCGCCAGCAGTGCATTGGCTTTTCAAGTCCAGGGACATGAAAAGAACCGGTGCAGTTAAAGGTTGAATTCAGCGAAATAGTTTTTTCCTCAAGAGCCGCCGAACCAGTGACGATCTTAAAAACAGAACCCGGCTCATATAATTCCGTTATTGCCTTATTCTTCCACTGTAATTCACGTGCGTCTGAAAGAGCCTTGGTTCTCTCATCACTGGTCAACGTTTCAATGTAGGCGGCCGTCTCCGCATCCGCAATTTCAAAAGGTTCGTTGAGGTTGAAGTCGGGCTTTGTAGCCATCGCCAGAATTTCACCGGTGTTGACGTCCATGACAATGCCGGCAGCACGGTTTTCGACCTGGTGGACTGAAACAGCGTCCTCCAAAGCGTTTTCAAGGAAATGCTGGATCACTTCGTCAATGGTTAGCACAAGCCCGTAGCCGTCGACCGGGTCATAACGTTTTTCATACTGGAACGGCATATCGGTCCCAACCGCGTTTTTGGCCGCGACAATCCGGCCGGCCTCACCCTTCAGGTAGTCGTCATAATACGCTTCAATTCCATAGAGGCCCTGGTTATCGGCGCCGGTAAATCCAATAACACTTGAAGCAAAGTTATTATAAGGATAGTAACGCTTGCTGTCCTCTACAAGATAGATACAGGAAATATCCTTCTCGGCAATAAACGTGCGGATTTGCTCCGCCTTACCATCCTCAATTTTCTTCTGAATAACCTCGTAATAGTTATTTTTAAGCGTTTTCTGGTAAACAGTATCGTATTCCAGCCCCAGAATGTCGGAAAGGCCCTTGGCAACAGTTTCCCGTTCCGCGTTGTTGTCGGTTTTCGAAATATCGGCGGGAGAAATAAAAACTGTCCAGACCGTAGCGCTTTGCGCCAAAACAGTCATATTGCGGTCATATATGGTCCCACGCTTCGGGTTGACCGTAATATCCCTGAGCTGCTGCTGTGAGGCCTTGCTCTGGTAAAAGCTGCTGTCTACTACTGAGATCACACAGATCCGGGCCAACAGGGCAACAAACATAATCGCAATAACCGGAACGACCACTATAAAAATCCGCCGTCTCATCTTTCTGGTGGGCCCTTTTGCTGCCATATATCTTTACCTCCCGGGAAATTTATCACTGCACGAAGCCTTCTTAAAATAGCGAAAATGGGTTAAGATTCACATCCTAACCCGATTAGACGCCTCACTGTATTATATCATAACACATGAGCTGCTATGACAACAAGTTTGCAAAAAATTCCTTTACAGAATCCCAAAACCCCGGGGTTGTATCTTCCGGAACCTCAATTTTGTTTTCCTGTGTCAAGCGGATATATTCTACATTTTTGCTATCCTTTTTCACCATGCCAAGCTGGGTGCCCGCGTATTCTTCCGCATTCTTAAGCGAGACCTTGCCTTCAAGTTCCAGGTTCATCCGGGTACCCTCGGCTTCCAGCTTCGTATATTCTGCGGAAGCTTCCGTAACGTCGGAAATACGCTCGGTCAGCAAAACACGGGTGTAGAGAAGAGCAGAAGCAACGCTGATAACCAGTAACATGCAGGCAATTGCTTTAAGCGGGCTGATGCGGGGAGCGGCTTTCACAGCCGTATTTGATTTTACCTTTTTTACAGCTTCAATCTGTGTCCGTTTTTCTGCCGTTTGAGCTTCAAACCGGGACAGATCATAAGCAAAACTTGTATTGGCCACTTTCGCCACGTCCTTTCGCCTTACAGCTTCTCTAAAATTCTGAGCTTAGCGCTCTGGCTTCTTGCATTTTCACTGAGTTCCCGCTCCGACGGCAGAATTGGTTTTTTGTTGACCAGCTTTGCCCTGGGCGTATTACCGCAGACACAGACCGGAAAATCCGGAGGGCAGGTGCACCCTTTACACCAAGAAGCAAACCTCTGCTTGACCATTCGGTCCTCCAATGAGTGGAAGCTGATTACAACCAGCCGTCCACCTGAAGACAGCAGTTCGAATGCCTGGTCCAGCCCTTCAGACAGGCTTTCCAACTCACTGTTCACCGCGATGCGCAGCGCCTGAAAGGTTCGTTTGCTGGGGTTTTTTTCCCGTCTAGCTTTCGCTGGCATAGAAGACTTTATAATATCGCTCAATTCAAAGGTTGTTTCAATTTCTTTTTGTTCACGCGCCCTTTCTATATGAAGGGCGATGCTGTGAGCAAACTTTTCTTCCCCATACTCCCGCAGAATCCGCGTAATCTCCTGAACCGGGTACTGGTTGACAATCTCCTTTGCGCTCAACCCCTTCTGGCTCATCCGCATATCAAGCGGAGCGTTATACCGGTAAGAAAAACCACGGTCGGCGGTATCAAGCTGAAAAGAAGAAACGCCAAGGTCGAATAGGGCTCCGTCAATCCGGTGAACGCCCAGTGCCGCAAGCGCCCGTTTCATTTCCCTGAAATTGCTCTGGACTACCTGGGCGCCGGGGTATGGACGAAGCCTTTCAGCTGCAACCGCCACTGCATCAGGGTCCTGGTCGAACGAATAAAGGCGGCCGCCTTTCAGCCGTTTTGCAATTTCACCGGAATGCCCTGCCCCGCCTGCCGTCGCATCTACATAAATACCGTCCGGCTTGACGCGAAGCCCCTCCAGGCATTCGGAAAGAAGAACGGAACAATGTGAAAATTCCATTGCGTTCCCCCGTCAGAATCCAAGCTCGTCCATTGCCTGGGCAATGGCGTCGGAATTCAGGTCGCCGCAGGCGTTCTCCCACCTGCTTCGGTTCCATATTTCGGCCCGGTTGGAAGCTCCGATGACCAGAATATCTTTTTCAAGCCCGGCGAATTCCCGCAGGTTTGCCGGGATAAGGATTCTTCCTTGCTTGTCCGGTTCCACCTCACAGGCGCCAGAAAAAAGGTAGCGCTGGATGGTGCGAGCCTTAGACATGGGCAGCTCCTTTATTTTCTGCTCCAGCCGTTCCCACTCTTCCAGCGAGTAGACAAAGAGGCAGTCGTCAAGGCCTTTGGTTACAATAAACCGCTGGCCTAAATCCTCACGGAGCTTTGCCGGAAAGTTCAGTCTGCCCTTGGCGTCTATGTTGTGCGAATATTCACCAATCAGCATTCCGGCACCTCCCCTTTTAAGGATCTTTAACCACTTCTAACCACTTTTCACCACTTTTGTTATTATTATATACGATTCATATGATAATTTCAATCGTTTTTTTGAATTCTTTACAATTTGTTTCCGGTAAATTTTGGAGAAAAACGCAAAAAATCCCGAAAGGAAAATCCTTCCGGGATTATCTGAAATTTTTACCTTAAAACGCCGTAAATATTACTGTTTGGGCTTGCGTACGGCAATCCGTGCCGATTTAATTTCCTGCATATTTTTCGCTAAGAGCGCTTCAATTTCCTGAAGGCTCTGGTCAACAAAATCATTGGTAGCGCGCTTAAGTTCCCTGGACTGCACCTGCGCTTGAGTGTTGATTTCATTTGCACGGATCTGCGCCTGCTTCACCAACTCGTCATGGTCTACAATCGCCTTGGCGCGCTCCTCCGCTTTCTGGATAATAATCTCCGCCTCGCGTTTCGCGTCATCCACAATCTGCTTGCGGTCAGCCACAATCATTTTAGCCTGTTTGATTTCCACCGGCATATTGAGGCGGACGTCACCGATCAGGTCGCGCAGACGCTCCACATCCACCACGCATTTCCCTCCTGAAAGCGGAAGCCCCCAGGCCTTGTCCAGCATATCGTCAATGGTGTCGAGAATTTCACTGATGTTCATTTTGATTCTCCCTTTCTGCACAAACGCTCTTTAATCGGTTCCAGGATACACTCCGGAACAAAATCAGCGATATCGCCGCCAAAATAGGCAATTTGCTTCACCAAGCTGGAACTGAGGTAGAGGTGTTCAGCGTTGGTGGTTAAAAACACCGTTTCTGCCTGTTCGACCATTTTTTTATTCATCAGCGCCATCTGGAACTCGTAATCGAAATCGGAAATAGCCCGCAGCCCCTTTACAATCGCGCAGGCGCCGCACCGCGCCACATAATCGGCCAGGAGGCTGTCATTTGCGTCCACTACCACGTTGTCAATATCCTTGGTAGCAGCCCGAATTAACTCAAGGCGTTCTTCTACCGTAAAGCTGGTTTTTTTCGCCCGGTTGATACTCACCAGGACAATAACCCGGTCAAACAGCTTGGCCGCCCGGGTAATAATATCGAGATGCCCTTTGGTAATTGGGTCAAAACTACCGGGGCACACGGCAACCCTCATAATTGTTTCCTACCTTTCGTCAGACGCCGCCCGGTAAGCGGTCACCGTAATCTTCCCATAATTATACTGCTTTTGCAGTTTAAAATCAACAACCGTCTCCGGGAGCTCTTCCCCCTTCTGGTGTTCACAAAGTATCACCCCGCCCGGCTCCATACAGGCAGCCACCAGTGGCAGCGCCTCTTGGAGCAGCCCCTGACGGTACGGCGGATCCAAAAATGCAATATCAAAACGGTCTCTGCATCCCAAAAGGAAACTTTTATAATCCATTGTTACAACCCGGGAGCCGGCAGTAAGGCCAGTGGACTTCAGGTTTTCCCGCACCACTTCCAAAGACTGCTTGCTATGATCTACAAAAACCGCAAGCCTTGCTCCCCGGCTGAGTGCTTCAACCCCCATCTGCCCGGACCCGGCAAACAAATCCAACACCTTAGCGGACTGCACCTCAAACTGAATGATGCTGAAGACCGCTTCCTTAACGCGGTCGGTCGTTGGACGAACGTCATTCCCCTCCAGTGTTTTCAGCCTGCGCCCCCGCGCAGTTCCGGTAATTACCCTCATTTAAGTTCTCCTTTAAATAAAAGCCAATCTAATCAAACATTGCCGTGCGGCGGTTTTTGTGGTAAACGCTCAAAACAAGGCCGATTGTCATAAACATCGTGAGCATGGAAGAGCCGCCCGAACTGAAAAAAGGCAGCGTTACGCCAATCACCGGCGCCACACAAAGCACCATGGCGATATTTACAACGGCCTGAAAAAACACACAAGCAAAAACGCCAACACATATATAGCTGCCAAGCGCATCCTGTGAAAGACGGGAAACATATAAAATCCGCAGGCAAATTGCAATTAGAAGGCCAACAACCACCAGGCAGCCAACAAGCCCCATTGTCTGCCCGACATATGAAAAGATAAAGTCGTTGCGCATTTCGGGAACTTCAACCAAGTTGTCGGCGAACAGCCCCCTGCCAAACAGTCCTCCCGACCCCAGCGCCATCCTGCCGCGGACCTGCTGGTATCCAATCCTAAGAGGATCGAGGTCAGGGTTGAAAGAAATTAGAAAACGTTCGCGATGCATGTCGTCCAGCAAAAAATTCCAGACCAGGAAGCCTACAACCGGAAGAGCCGCAAAGCCGCCCAGCAGGTATTTCCAGTTAAGGCCCGCAACAATCAACATGACTATCGCAATGAAAAAGAAGATCAAGGCCGTCCCATAATCCCCCTGAACGACAATCAGTCCGGCTACTCCCCCAGCATGCAGCAGGAGCAGGGCTATATTTTTAATGTCGTTTAAATCACCGCGTACTTTGGTAAGGTGGTACGCAAAAGTAACAATAAATGAAATTTTAAGAAACTCGGACGGCTGAATCGTAGTGACGCCAAGGTTGAGCCACGCCTTATCGTCCGCGCCATCCACCTGTATCCCGAAGAAAAAGGTGAGAATTACCAGAAACAGCGCAAAAGCCATATGGTATTTCCAAAACTTGGCGATTACTTCATAATCAATCATGGACATAATAACCGCGACAGCAATTCCCAAGATCGTAGCGATTACCTGAACCCATACGCCTCTGGAAGAACTAATAAACCCGTTTTGGTAAATAGAATAAAGGAGTGTCATGCTAAGCGCCGCGCAAACAATACAGAAGGACATCAGCCACCGGTCGGTTTGCTTGATAAATTCGGCTATCCCCTGAAAAAACTGTTTCATCTTTCCTCCATCCGCTATAAACCGGTATCTGTTTCAATTTCTTTATTATATCCTCTGAAATGAACGATTTCAAGTTTTATTGTCGCTTTTTGCCCAATTCCGCCCAGTAATCAAATTACCGGCTGGCATACCAAAATAAATTATGGTATAATATTAGGCAATTGTAAGGCCGGACAAATACGGCGGCCGCAAAAAATTGGAGGGATTTTCCATGCTGACCGATATTGAAATTGCACAAAGTGCTAACATGCTCCCTGCCGCTCAAATTGCGGCGGAGCTCGGGATCGACTGCGAACAGATTGAGCCATATGGAAAATATATCGCAAAGCTTTCGGACGAGCTTTACGAAAGCCTGAAAAGCAGGCAAGACGGGAAACTGGTTCTTGTAACTGCCATCAATCCCACTCCTGCGGGCGAAGGAAAAACCACCACCACCGTCGGCCTTGGGCAGGCCATGAAAAAAACAGGCAAGAAGGCGGTCATCGCCCTGCGGGAGCCGTCCCTCGGCCCCGTTTTTGGCATCAAGGGCGGCGCGGCGGGCGGCGGGTACGCCCAGGTTGTCCCGATGGAGGAGATTAACCTCCACTTTACCGGCGACATGCACGCCATCACCGCAGCGAACAACCTCCTCTGTGCTGTCATCGACAACCATCTCCAGCAGGGGAACGAGCTGGGAATTGACCAGAGGCGGATCCTGTTCAAACGCTGCATGGATATGAACGACCGTGCGCTTCGTTTTGTCAACGTCGGCCTTGGCGGAAGGGTCAACGGCGTTCCGCGGGAGGATTCTTTTTTAATCACCGTCGCCAGTGAGATTATGGCGATCCTCTGCCTTGCGGAAAACATTGATGATCTCAAAGATAGGCTTGGCAGAATTCTGGTTGCCTATACTTACGACAACCGCCCGGTTTTTGCAAAAGACTTGGGCTGCGTCGGCGCAATGGCGCTTCTGCTGAAGCACGCTATCAAGCCGAACCTTGTACAGACCCTTGAAAACACCCCGGCTATCATGCACGGCGGGCCGTTTGCCAACATCGCCCACGGCTGCAATTCGGTCCGGGCCACAAAGCTCGCTTTAAAGCTGGGCGATTACGCCATTACTGAGGCGGGCTTCGGCTCCGACCTCGGCGCGGAAAAATTCTTAGATATTAAATGCCGTTACGCGGGGCTTGCACCGAACTGTATTGTTGTAGTGGCAACGGTGCGGGCGCTCAAGTACAACGGCGGCGTCCCCAAAGCGGAGCTGGGGGCTGAAAACGTTGAGGCAGTTAAAAAAGGGATTGTCAACCTGGAGGCTCATATTAAAAACATGCAGCAGTATGGGGTTCCGGTGGTCGTCGCCATCAACCGCTTTGGCACCGACAGCGGAGCGGAGTTGGACGTCATCAGCAGCTGCTGCAAACAGCTTGGCTGTGACTTTGCCCTGTCCGACGTTTTCGCAAACGGCGGTGACGGCGGGATTGAACTCGCCGAAAAAGTAGTTGCGGCCTGTGAAAAGCCCGGCAAATTCAAGCTCCTTTACGATGAGAAGGAGCCGATCAAAGAAAAGATCAAAACGATCGCTCGGAAAATCTACCACGCGGACGACGTGGTTTACACCGGCGCGGCGGAAAAGGCGATCCGCGATATCACCGCGCTGGGTTTTGACAAGCTCCCCGTCTGTATTGCGAAAACCCAGTACTCCCTTTCCGACAACCCTAAACTGCTCGGAGCACCCTCCGGGTTTGAGATTACCGTGCGGGACGTACGGCTCAGTGCCGGGGCTGGATTCCTCGTTGTGCTGACCGGTGAGATTATGACAATGCCGGGGCTGCCGAAACACCCCGCCGCCCTTGATATGGATATCGGTTCCGACGGAACCATTACGGGACTTTCCTGATTTATGGAGGCTGCTATGACTTTTGAAACCCGGTCGCCTGCTGAGACTGAGGCGCTCGCTTCTGCATTTGCGAACGTCCTGAAACCCGGCGCCGTCATTGCCTACTTCGGCGGGATGGGCGCAGGAAAAACAGCCTTTACCCGAGGGCTCGCCAAAGGTTTGGGCGCAGCGGGCGAAGTTTCCAGCCCGACCTTTGCCCTAGTCCACGAATACCAGGGAGAGCCTCCGCTCATCCATTTTGATATGTACCGTGTTTCATCGCTTGACGATTTATATACCACCGGGTATTTTGATTACCTGAACGGAAATAATATACTTGCCATTGAATGGAGCGAGAATATTGAGGAAGCCTTGCCGGAAGATGCGGTGCACGTTACGTTTGAAGTAACCGGCGAAGAAAGCCGGCGCATCACGATAGAAGGGGGGCCGGATTTTGAATATCCTAGCCATTGATACCTCGGCCCAGGTGGCCAGCGTCTGCGTCCTAAATGAAAACACCATTCTGTCGGAATTTAGCGTCAACGCAAAATTGACTCACTCCCAGACAATGATGCCAATGGTTCGTTCCGCGCTGGACTGCGCCAAGATAGAGCTCGGCCAGGTCGACGCTTTCGCCGTTTCCGCGGGCCCCGGCTCTTTCACGGGCATCCGCATTGGCGTTTCAGCGGTCAAAGGCCTGGCAATGGCCTGCGGCAAGCCCTGCGCTCCGGTTTCAACGCTGGAAGGGCTCGCCTATAACCTGCCGGAGTGCAGCGGCATCCTTTGCGCGGCAATGGACGCGCGGTGCAGCCAGGTCTATAACGCCCTGTTCCGTTGGGAGGGTGGCTGCCTGCACCGTCTCTGCAGCGACCGTGCAATTTCCATAAAGGACCTTGGGGCCGATTTAGATAAGTTTGACGAAAAAATTTTTCTAGTTGGAGACGGGGCCGATTTATGCTATAATAATTTAAAGGAAGAACTCCCGTTTTTGCAAAGCGTTCCCCCCCACCTGAAATTGCAGCGCGCGGCCAGCGCAGGCCTGGCGGCGATAAAGCGGTTAAAAGCCGGGGAAACCTGTACGGCCGCTGAGCTCATGCCGGTTTACCTGAGGCTTCCGCAGGCAGAACGGGAACTGCTGAAAAAACAAGGGAAATAGTCTTCCGGGCATCTTCGGAATTCAAGCCGACCTGAAGATGGTTTAATTGTTTGACCGCTGCGGCGGCGGTGGAGTGCGAAAACATGATTGCTATTGGAAGTGACCACGGAGGTTACGAACTCAAGGAACAAATTAAGGCTTTTTTAGATGAAAAAGACCTTGCCTATAAGGACTTCGGCACCTATTCGCTTGAGTCCTGCGACTACGCAGATATTGCGGAGGTCGTCTGCGACGCGGTTGTGAGCGGCGAATGTGACAAAGCCCTTCTCTTCTGCGGAACGGGAATTGGAATTTCCATGGCGGCCAATAAAATAAATGGAATCCGGGCAGCTGCCTGTTCCGATTATTTTTCCGCGAAATACACTCGCCTGCATAACGATGCAAACGTTCTCTGCCTGGGCGGCAGGGTTGTAGGCGTTGGGCAGGCCTGCGAGCTGATCGACATTTTCCTCAGCACCGGTTTTGAGGGCGGACGGCACGCGGTACGGATTGGAAAAATCGCCGCGCTGGAAGAGCGTGAGCGCAGTATGAATACCATTGACAAAGACTAAAAGGAGTGCAAAAATATGACGCCAATCATTATGCATCATCCCCTGATCCAGCACAAAATTTCCCTCCTGCGGGATAAAAACACCGGAACCAAAGAATTCCGTGAGCTGGTTTCAGAAATTGCCATGCTGATGTGCTACGAGGCTACCCGCGACCTCCCGCTCAAGGAGATTGAAATTGAAACGCCGGTTGCGGTCGCCAAGACCAAGGTGATCTCCGGGAGCAAAATCGCAATTGTTCCGATCCTGCGCGCCGGCCTTGGCATGGTTGACGGCATGCTCAACCTCATTCCGGCGGCGAAGGTGGGCCACATCGGCCTCTACCGTACCGAGGAGGGCGGCGAGGTCAACGTAACCGAGTATTACTGCAAGCTGCCTGAGGACATTGAGCACCGCGATACCATTGTTTTAGACCCGATGCTTGCCACCGGCCTGTCAGCAGTTGACGCCTTGAACCAACTCAAAAAGCACGGCGCTAAAAACTTAAAGTTTATGTGTATCATTGCAGCGCCTGAGGGACTGGAAGCCCTTGAAAAAGCGCATCCTGACGTACAAATTTACTGTGGCACGCTGGATCAGCGCTTGAACGAAAATTATTACATAGTCCCGGGCCTTGGCGATGCGGGCGACCGTATTTTTGGTACTAAATAAGGCTGTATAGCATTTAGTGCGGTGCAGATATTGTCTGCACCGCATTTTTTATCCTCGAAAAAACAGCTGTTTTCTGCCCAGGCAGCAAAAATACGCGTTTGCTTTTGTCTTGGCGCTCAATTCTATTGCTTATTCAGGCGTTTATCTTTGTGTTTTATGCCTCCTAAATTATGAATTTTTTATGAAAAGCCTTGTTTTCCCATTTTTTTTATTGTTTAATAAAATTTATGGCCAATCCTGTCAGGAGAGATGAAAGAGCAGATGAAACGGTTAAATCTGGTTTTAGTAGAGCCGCAAATCCCGCAGAATACCGGCAATATTGCAAGAACCTGTGCCGCAACCGGCGCTTCCTTGCATCTTGTAAAGCCGCTTGGGTTTGAAATAGACGATAAAAAGCTTAAACGCGCCGGTCTTGACTACTGGAACCTGTTGGACATTCATTATTACGACGGCGTTGAGGATTTCTTCACTAAAAACCCCAGCGCCGCCTGCTACTTCTTTACAACCAAGGGAACGCATATTTATTCGGATATCACGTATCCTGAAGAGGTATTTCTCGTTTTTGGGCGGGAAGACGCCGGGCTTGACGAAGGCCTTCTGCACAGCCATCCGGACCGGTGCCTTCGGCTACCGATGATTGCCGAAGCACGGAGTCTCAACCTTTCCAATTCTGTTGCCGTAGCTGTTTTTGAGGTTCTTCGCCAATGGGGTTTCCCAACCTTGAAAACCGCTGGAAACCTGACTAAATACAGCTAGTAAACTGATTTTACGGAGGTCTTTATGAACGAAAAAATAAAACTGCTGACTGATTCCTGCTGCGATATCCCGCAGGAAATTGCCAAGGAATACGGCATTGAAATTCTTTCTTTCCCCATCACGGTGGACGGAAAAGAATACCGTGAACGGGTTGATTTCGGCGCCGAAGAATTTTTCACCATGCTGAGCAAGTCCATCAAGGTACCAACCCACGCCCAGCTGATACCAATCGAGTTTGAAGATCTTTATGAAAAAGCGTATGGGGAAGGTTATACCGATCTTATTTATGTCGCAATCAATGCAAAAGGTTCCAGCACTTTTATAAATTCCAAAATTGCCATGAACAACTTTTATGACAACCACCCGGATGCAAAAAATTCGTTTCGGTTTCATCTAATTGATTCCGGCTGTTATACCATGGGATACGGTATGGCGGTGATTGAAGCGGCGAAAAAAATCCGTCGGGGCCTTTCTGTAAAAGAAATTGTCTCAAGTATTGAGGACTGGGTAAACCATGTCCGAATCCTTTTCGTTCCCCTCACGCTGGATTTTGCGAAAAAATCAGGCCGGATTTCCGCGGCTGCCGGATTTGTAGGCGAACTGCTTGGCCTGAAACCAATTATTACCTTTAAAGACGGTGATTCTGTTATCCTTGAAAAAGTACGGGGCGAAAAGGCAGTGGTTCCGCGCTTAATAGAAATGATGCAGGCTGATATGATTCCGGAAACGCCTTACAGCGTGGTTCACGGAATGCAGCCGCAGCTCACAGAAGAACTGACTGCCGAGCTGGAGAAACGGTTTGGAAAGGCCGCCTACAATTATGCATTGGGCCCTGTAGTTGCAATTAACGCCGGCCCGAACGTAGTGGGTGTAATCTACAAATCCCATGAAATTGACAGCCACTAAATTATATTGCTATCGAAGCTCCCTGAACTTATATCGGATTCAGGGAGCTTTTGCTTTAAAACTCCTGTTTATACCTTTAAGCAATATCTTTTTTAAAATCATTTCTAATATATCGCAGCAAATTTTGTAATTTTCACAGATTTTTGAAGCATTCCCTGCCATTTTCTGTTTTTTTTAGAAAAGACAGGGCTTTTTCATACTAAATACTTGAAAAAATAGCCAAAATAGGGTATGATAAATATGATTGTTAAGCTTCTCACAAACTTAGCAAAACTAAAAGGATGAAAGGATGTATTGCATGAGTTCGTTAAACAAAAAGTCGATTGAGGATATCGACGTATCGAACAAACGCGTATTGGCCCGCTGCGATTTTAACGTTCCGCTGAAAGACGGCGTTATCACAAACGATAAGCGAATCGTAGCCGCTCTGCCCACCATTAAATATCTGGTTGAGCACGGCGCGAAACTGATCCTCTGTTCCCATCTGGGCAGGCCGAAAGAAGGCTGGGAGCCTGAGTTTTCCCTTGCTCCGGTTGCCAAACGGCTTTCCGAACTGCTCGGCAAAGAGGTTGTAATGGCCAAAGACGTTATCGGCGAAGACGCGAAAGCGAAAGCCGCCGCTCTGAATCCGGGCGACGTCATGCTTCTTGAAAACGTCCGTTACCATAAAGAAGAGAAGAAAAATGACCCCGCTTTTGCAAAAGAGCTCGCCTCCCTGGCTGAAATTTACGTAAACGATGCATTCGGCGCAGCCCACAGAGCACATGCTTCCACCGCCGGCGTTGCAGATTACCTCCCGGCCGTCTGCGGTTACCTGATGCAGAAAGAAATCGATTTCATTGGCGGGACCATTGAAAACCCGAAACGCCCGTTTGTCGCAATCCTTGGCGGCGCTAAAGTTTCCGACAAAATCGGCGTTATCGAAAACCTCATCGAAAAGGTCGATACTCTGATCATCGGCGGCGGCATGGCCTACACCTTTATGCGTGCCATCGGGAACACCACCGGTACTTCAATTTGTGAAGAGGATAAGCTCGACCTCGCCCGTGACCTGATGGCGAAGGCGCGTGCCAAAGGCGTCAGCTTCTTAATTCCGGTTGACAACATCGTCGCCCGTGAATACAATGAAAACTCTGTTTTCATGCGGATTTATTCCGATGCGATTCCGGACGGCTGGATGGGCCTTGATATTGGGCCGACCACCCAGGAACTGTTTGCAAAAACCCTGAAGGGCGCAGGCACCATTATTTGGAACGGGCCGATGGGCGTCTCCGAATGGGAAAACTTTGCTGCGGGCACCCGTGCGGTTGCACAGGCGATTGCCGACGAAAGTGAAAAAGGCGCTGTTTCTGTTATCGGCGGCGGCGATTCCGTTGCGGCTGTCACCAAGCTTGGTTATGCTGACAAGATGAGTCATATTTCCACAGGCGGCGGCGCTTCCCTGGAATACATGGAAGGCAAAAAACTGCCGGGTATTGAGTGCCTCATGGACAAATAAGAATGAACCCCTTAAAAGCTGCTGCCCAGCCGGGCGGCGGCTTTTAAAAAAATAGCGCTCACCCCCTGCCCGAGCCATACGAAACACAGCAATACCCACCTGATTATGGCAGGTAAACAAATACATTACAAGGAGTTAATTACCATGAACAAAGCATTGCGCAAGGCTGTTATTGCCGGAAACTGGAAAATGAATAAAAACAGAGCGGAAGCCAAAGCTCTGATTGAAGAAATGAAGCCGCTGGTTGCAAACGCCGGCTGTGACGTTGTGATCTGCGTTCCTTTCACCAACCTCGAAACCGCTTTGGACGCTGTTAAAGGTTCCAATATCAAAGTAGGTGCTGAAAACTGCCACTTTGAAAAATCCGGCGCTTTCACTGGCGAAATTTCCGCCGATATGCTGACCGAAATGGGCGTTGAGTATGTCATCATTGGGCACAGCGAACGCCGCCAGTATTTTGGTGAAACCGATATCACCGTCAACAAGCGCACGCTTGCCGCATTGGAGGCCGGATTGAAAGTTATCCTTTGTGTTGGCGAGATGCTGGAAGACCGTGAACTGGGTATCACCGCCGAACTGGTTGCCATGCAGACCAAAATTGCACTCAACGGCGTCACCAAGGAAATGCTCAAAAATATCATTATTGCCTACGAGCCGGTTTGGGCGATCGGTACTGGTAAAACTGCAACCGCAGAACAGGCAAACGAAGTAAATGCCATTATTCGTGCAACCGTCGCTTCCCTCTATGGGAAAGATGCGGCGGACGCCCTCACCGTTCAGTACGGCGGTTCTATGAACGCGAAAAATGCAGAAGAACTCCTCGCCCAGCCGGATGTGGACGGAGGCCTGATCGGCGGCGCTTCCCTGAAAGCGGAAGACTTCAGCATTATTGTGAAAGCCGCTTCCAAATAACTTGAATAAAGAGGGAAAAAGAATGAACAAACCACTGGCGCTACTTATATTAGACGGCTTCGGTTATAACGGCTCCGACTACGGCAATGCGGTCGCCGCTGCAAAAACCCCAAACCTGGATAAACTTTTTGCATCCTGTCCGCATACTCTAATCGGCGCATCCGGGATGGACGTTGGCCTGCCGGATGGGCAGATGGGCAACTCTGAAGTCGGCCACACCAATATTGGTGCGGGGCGAATTGTTTATCAGGAGCTCACCCGGATTACAAAGGCGATCAAAGACGGGGACTTTTTCAATAACACCGCTTTCAATGCGGCGGTTGAGAACTGTAAAAAGAACAACTCTGCCCTTCATCTGATGGGACTGATGTCAGACGGTGGTGTCCACAGCCACAACAGCCATCTTTTCGCGCTGGTCGAGCTTGCAAAAAAAGCCGGACTTGAAAAAGTATTGATCCACTGCTTTATGGATGGACGCGACGTTCCGCCGACTTCCGGCAAGGACTTTGTTGCCGAGCTTCAACAGAAGCTTGAAGATATCGGCGTGGGAAAAATTGCTACCATTATGGGGCGGTATTACGCTATGGACCGCGATAACCGCTGGGAACGTGTAGGAAAAGCCTACGCCGCCATGGTGTATGGGGAAGGTAACAAAAACAGCTGCCCGGTGGATACGATGGAAAAATCCTACGCAGAAGACGTTACCGATGAATTTGTCGTGCCAACCGTCTGCACAGAGGGCGCTGCTATCCAGCCCAACGACAGCGTGATTTTCTTTAACTTCCGCCCCGACCGTGCCCGTGAAATCACCCGCACCTTCGTCGACCCGAACTTTAACGGATTTGAACGCAAAAAAGGCTTCTTCCCGCTTTACTTTGTCTGCATGACCCAGTACGATGCAACTATGCCGAATGTAGACGTAGCCTTTAAGCCCCAGTCCTTAACCAATACATTTGGTGAATATATCAGCGAAAAAGGGCTGACTCAGCTTCGGATTGCTGAAACCGAAAAATACGCGCACGTCACCTTTTTCTTTAATGGCGGTGTAGAAACTTCCTTCAAAGGGGAAGACCGCGCTTTGATTCCCTCCCCGAAAGTTGCTACCTATGACCTAAAGCCGGAAATGAGCGCCTATGAAGTTTGTGATGAAGTTGTTTCCCGGATCAACTCAGGAAAATACGATGTCATCATCCTCAACTACGCAAACTGCGACATGGTTGGCCATACCGGCGTCTTTGACGCTGCTGTCGCCGCTGTGGAAGCGGTTGACGCTTGTGTTGGAAAAACGGTTGACGCGATCCTTGCTCAAGGCGGAGCGGCGCTGATTACTGCCGACCATGGCAACGCCGACCAAATGTATGAACCAGACGGCTCCCCTTTCACTGCCCACACTACTAATCCCGTGCCGCTCATTGGCGTTGGACTGGATGGAAAAGGCCTGAAAGAAGGCGGAAAACTAGCCGACCTGGCTCCGACCATGCTGGAACTCCTTGGCCTTGCAAAACCCGCCGAAATGGATGGACAGTCCCTGCTCAAGTAAGAACTTGCGTCATAACTGTCCAAAGGTAATTAGAAGCAGTCAAAAGGAAACAATGTAAAAGGCCCAAAACGGGGAAATTTCCTCATTTTGGGCCTTTTTTGCTCAAATAATTCTTTTCTTTTTCATTTTCAGCTTTTTAGCTATAAAAAGTATATTTATACAACAACTCACGTATAAGGGTTTTTTACATTAAATTTGAATATTAAAAGTTGCTGCCATAATGCTAATACCACAATAAAAGAGTAATTTGCCGCCGGGGAGGGAAAGGGCATTTGAAGCGGCAGGAAAACAGGACTGTGATTGCGTGGCGTGGAGCCGCAAGCGCAGGGCTGGTTTCGTCAGCAGACAGGGCGTATATGAAAACCTCGTCCCTCGTCCAACGCCGAACTTCGGGTCATGGTGGGGCTGTTGACAACGCCCACTTGGCGGCAGAATATAATATAATAAAAAAGTGGAGAGAGGGATGGGAATGCAACTGAAGCTGCGCATGGTAACGATAGAAGATTTGGTACCAGAAGGACATTTCCTGCAAAAATTGGAAGACACGCTGGACTTGTCCTTCGTCCGTGAAGAAATAGCCCATCTGTACAGCCGCAGGTATGGCCGCCCGGCAATTGACCCTGTTTGTGCTGGTAAAATATCTGCTGGTAGGATAACCCACAGAGCTAAGGGTTTTCGCTCAAAGGGACAAAAATTGACCAATGGGTGAAAGCCGGTACGGGACAAGAGAAAACCCGATCATCGAAAAGATGGTCGGATTTTTCTTTATATACAGATGAAAACAGCTCCGAGGTCACAACGATCTCCGAGCTGTTTGGCTTTTATGAGTTCATATTTGGGGTAATACCTATGCTTTCGAGCAGCTCGGCAAGCTCCTCTCGGCTGTGGACGTTCAGCTTCTTATACGCCTTTCTGAGATAATAGTTCACCGTATTGACGGTAACGCCGGTATCCTCGGCGATCTGCTTTACGGTCATGCCGTCGGCATATTTCAGGACCGTCTCGTTTTCCTTTACGGAAAGTCCGTAGGTGCGAAGCGGCCCCTCACAGGTGCGTTTATTCGGCTTTGCGGTCTCTGTCGGCTCCGGCTCCTTGCCGTGAAGGAGCCAATCGTAGTCGCAATCAAACTCCAAAGCGATCAGCTTGGCAAGGGCAGGCTTGATGCTTTCGGGACGTGCCTTGGCGTTGCCTGTCAGCAGAAGAACGTACTGCGGTGTCACGCCGATCCGCCGTGCAAATTCTGCCTTGCTGATCTGCTGTTCGTTAATAATCCGGTTTAATCTGTCAGCTAACGTCATTTTACACATTACCTCCTTGCTCTTGCTTCAAAATGGCTACGTATCTCAAAAGCTCCTTGCGGGAGGATACACCGAGCTTTGAGTAAATGTTCTTGTTGTGGTATTTCAGTCCGTTGTCGGTAATGCCCAGGATCTCCGCGATCTCCTTTGCGGTCTTGCCTTCAACGTACAGATCGAAAACGGCTCTCTCACGCTTGGAAAGCGAGCGCATACATTCCAAAAAGAGCGCATAGCTGTCGGGATCGACCTCGTCCTTGCGCAGATAAGCAAGACGGGTATTGTCGGTCTTTACCATCTCCACCTGAGATTGCAATGCGGTCTTTTCGCCGTGCAGACGCTCTACCTCGCTTTGCAGGGTTTCGGTGCGTTCTCTGTGCGTTTGCATCTGATCCTCGTGCTCACGGTCTTGCTGTGCAAGGAATGCGAACAGGTCGGCGATTTCGGGGATGCGTGTCGTCGCACTGCTTTCGTGATAGCCCTTGCTGCGGATCTGTTCAAAGGCTTCGTTGACCGGCTTGATGTAACGGCGGGAGATAATGACCGAAGCGGTGATCGCCAGGATAAGCAACCCGATCACAACGGTAATGAAAATGTATCGGTTGCCCTCCACGGCATTGTGCAGAATGTCCTGCGGCATCAGCAGAGATACCGACCATTCCCGATCCTTGTAGGGAGAATCATCGGAATACAACCGCACCGAAACGGCCTTACCGCTGTAATCGTCGGCAGCACCGGAATAGTGAACAAAGCCGTCGTGACTGTCGGTGATCTTCAAGTCCTCGTCCCATCTGGTTCCCGAAAGGAACCTATTACCCGCAAGCAGTCCCTTGGAGGTGCAGATTCCACCCTCGCAAACAGGAGCCGCAACGGTAAAGATCTCGTCAAAATAGTCGCTCTCCGGCGTGTACAGGAGCTTGAACATACGATCGCTTACTTCAATACCGCATACGCCGAATACCGTGCCGTCCTTGCTGATCATCGGAACGCAAAGCAGAAATCCCGCTTCGCTGTTTCCTTTCAGCACCACACGTCCCGACCAGTAATACAGACGGGACAGCGGCAGATCGGGGTTATCCCTTGCGGTCTGCATGACCTCGTTCCAAAAGGGCTGATCGGAGATGTCGTATTCCATCTTCCATTGTCCCAGCAGCATAATACCGTTGTCACGGGCAAGCTGTGCAGGGCCGCGCAGACAGTGGATATCCACACCCACGTTTTCGGTAGCGGTGGGCTGTGTCTTTTTCAGGAAGATGCCCGCCTTGGCGGTTTCGGAGTCCTGCCGTACCGAAGCGTCCAGCATCACAAATACACCGCCGCAATAGCGGGTTTTGACGGTATTTACGAGCGTTTGCATATATTGATCAAGAAGCGGCTCTATCAGTTCGGGATGCTCCTGCAGCCCGTCGGCAGAGATACCGTTATCGGAAAAGAAACGGTCGCTCCGTGCCGCCAAATCCTCGGCAATGCCGATACCGCCCATTGAGATACGCCCGAAGTTATCCTCAACGCTGTCTGCAAGCATGGAAAGCTGCGTGGTGAGCTGTGCCTGTACGCTGTGCTCCTGCTTGCCGTTGATTCCGAATATGGACAGAAGCAGCGTAAAGAGCAGGATCAGCACCACCGAAACGCTGATAAAGAAGATCAGCAGTCTGCGGTGCAGCGTCGTTCCCTTGTGCTTGCGCTCCTGTTTCCAAAGCGCTATTGCTTTTTTCAGCATCCGGCATATCCCTCCTTTCCGGCAGTATTCGGATCACACGGTTATTTTCTGAGCTTTGCAAGCGCATCGGCGGCGCTGACCGTCTCTCCTGCGAGGAAAGCATTGCGTTCGTCGGTAAGCAGCTTGAAGAAATCCTCCTCAAAGCTGTCGCAGTCGTCGTCAAAGCCCGAATAGGTCGGCGCGGAGAAGAAGGTGTAGTCCTCATACATCGAAAGAACCGAGGTGAGCATCTTCTTAACGCCGGCGTTTTCAATGGACGCAAGGTGCGTCGTCATATCGTTTTCAAAAGCCTGCCTGGTAACGGGCAGATAACCCGTCTCATCGATAAACTTCATATTCTGCTCGGAGGCGGTCAGCCACTTGATAAACTCACAGGCGGCGTATTCCTTCTTCTCGTCGCCCTTGGCAACCATCAAGCCGCCTCCGCGCTGAAGGGCGGTCTTGGAGCCGTTCTCAAATACGGGATACGGCAGGATACTGTATTCCACGCTCTCCACCGTGCCGTCGGTATAGGTGATGGTATCGCCGTAGAACAGAATACCCGCAGACGAACCGGTAGAGCAAACAAGGTCTCCGGTCTTGGAGAGGTCGGAGGAATAGCCGTCGTAGATGGCAATGCCGCCCTCCACCGCAGGGGTATATACCGTGTTGAAGATATGGGAAAAGCTGTCTCCCGCAAGGGAAAGAGCTTCGCCGTTAAAAATGCTGGTGCCAAGCTGTGCCATACCTACCTCGGCATAGTTGAACCAGGAATCGGCTGCGTAGAACTGCTTGCCGCCGCTGTATTCGTAATACTGCTCGGAAAGCCGCGCAATGCCCTCAAAGGTGGCAAGGTCGTCCATCTTCGCTCCGGTCGCTGCCGAGAAGCGGTCAAACAAGGTCTGATTGACGTAAAGCACCTCGGTGGACTTGGCAATGGGAAATACGTAAAGACCGCCGTCGGCAAGTCTGCCCTCCGCAACGAAATCCTCTACGTAAGCGGAAAGCTCGTCCTCGGTAAAGTAATCGTCAAAGTTGACCAGCATTCCTTTTTCCTGGAACTGTATCGCCACCTTGGGATATCCCGTAAATATGTCGGGCATATCCGGTGCGCCGGGATCGCCGTTTGCGATCATGTCCAGGCTTTTGTTCAGCTCCGAGCTGGAGGATATGGCAGTCACGTCGATAATGATGCCCTTGTCCTTTCCGACCGTTGCGTTAAACTCGTCGATCAGATAATCCATGGTGGATTGCATATCCCCGCCATAATTGTGCCACATGGTGATGGTGATGGGATTTTTCGGATCGAGAACAGAGCTTGAGCATCCGGTCAGCAGCACCGAAAGGATCAAAACCAAGGTCAAAATGAGTGCGATGGACTTCTTCATTGCAAAAACCTCCGTCACGGCGTCAACTACCCCTTTACCTACCCGAAATTTTGAAAAAATTGGCTCAATCACTTTTCCTGTGGGATGCCGGTAGAGGCATCAAGCAAATGAATTGAATAAAGAAGAGCCTTCGATTAGGATA
>CACXEO010000053.1 GCA_902766785.1 Oscillospiraceae bacterium
AATACTTCTTCCTCAAGCTATTCGATGCCAGCCGGAGGGACTATGACCGCAACCCCAAATCCCACAGGTTTTGTGATTGAGCCATTCCTTCTTCAACATTTTTTATCAATAAGAAGGTTCCATAAGCCATTATAGTTATATTTAACACTGTTTTTCATAAGTTCATTCCTTTCATCAAAAAGTATAGAGTAAAAACGCTCAAATATCAAGATTATTCTCACAAATATCATAATTGCCATTTACCCTTTACAGAATAGCACATGTTCAATGGTTTTCTTAAGTTGCGACAATGAGCATAATTTTCATTACCTTGAAAAACGCTTGACAGCTATAATTTCATATTGTATTATATGAATAATACAATAATACAATTGAAAGGATGCGTGAAAATGAAATGGGTGCTTGTGAGCGACCGCCCGATTTATGCGCAGCTGGTGGAACAGGTGGAACGGGCAATTATTGCCGGTTTTTTCCAGCCAGGGGAAAAGCTCCCCGGTGTGAGGGATATGGCGGCTGAGGCGGGCGTCAATCCCAATACCATGCAGCGGGCATTGGCGGAGCTGGAACGGCGCGGATTGCTTTACAGCCAACGTACCAGCGGGCGCTATGTGACGGAGGATATACACATGATTGAAACTGTGAAGAGCGAAATTGCCAGGGAAGTTGTAAAAAACTTTTATAGGCAAATGGAGGCCCTTGGTTACAGCAAAGAGGAAACCAGAACAGTCATTGAGAAAATGGAGGGGTAAAGAAATGGAAATGACACGGCAAAACAGCCCGGTTTTGGAGGCCAGGTGCCTCAAGAAGGGCTACGGCTCGAAGCCGGCTCTTGACGGGGTCGACCTCGTGCTCCCGCGCGGGCAGATAATCGGCCTGCTGGGACCGAACGGGAGCGGTAAAACAACGCTGATCAAGCTCGCCTGCGGGCTGCTCCAGCCCAGCGCGGGGGAACTGTTGATCAATGGGATGAAACCCGGCGTTGAAACAAAAAAAGTTGTGAGCTACCTGCCTGAGCGCAGTTACCTACCCAACTGGATCAGGGTTCGGGATGCGTTGGATCAATTTGAGGATTTTTACAGTGATTTTAACCGCGAAAAAG
This sequence comes from Oscillospiraceae bacterium, assembly GCA_902766785.1. Lineage (GTDB taxonomy): Bacteria > Bacillota > Clostridia > Oscillospirales > Ruminococcaceae > Metaruminococcus_A. The sequence goes on from CACXEO010000053.1 coordinate 1,100, forward strand.
CTATGGATATGCTGAAGCGGCTGCGGCTGGAACCTCAAATGCGGATTTCGGAAATGAGTAAAGGGACGCGTGAAAAAATTCAGCTGATCCTGGTAATGAGCCGCGAGGCCGACCTCTATCTGCTGGATGAGCCAATCGGCGGCGTGGATCCGGCAGCCCGGGATTACATTCTGGAAACCATTATTGCGGGCTATAGGGAGGATGCGACTCTCGTCATTTCCACCCACTTGATCGCCGATGTAGAGAAAATACTGGACGGTATTGTCTTTTTGAAAGAGGGAAGGATCGCGCGGGTGTCGAGCGTTGAGGATATTCGTGAAAACGAGGGGAAAAGCGTTGATACGCTGTTCCGGGAGGTGTTCAGATGTTAGGAAAACTGATAAAATATGAAAGTCGGGCCTGCGGCCGGATTTTTGTACCGATGTGGGCTGTGTCAGTCGGAACGTCGCTGCTCGTGCTCGTAGTTGGAAGCATTATTAAAGCGTTCGCGCCCGGGGCTGGCGGAACAGTAGACGCCATCATTGATATGATCTCCGCCTTTCTTGTCATAGGGCTGGTACTTTTGGGTGTCGTTACAGTTGTTGTGCGGTTTTATCAAAACCTTATTTCTGACGAAGGGTACCTCTCGTTTACGCTTCCGGTCACGGCGGCACAGCATATCGTGGCTAAATTACTGACGGGGCTTCTATTTCTGGCTGGCACTGCGCTTGCAGTTTTTCTCAGCCAACTAATCACGAATTTTGACGGAACAACCGGCGTTTTGAACGGTCTGTTTTCTCAGCTCGGAAGAGTTCAGGACGGCTGGCTGTTTTTCTCCCTGGTACTGCTTTTCCTGCTGGTCGCTGTCGTGGACACCATCTGCAAACTGTATGCCAGCATGGTGGCGGGCAGCCAGTTCGGTCGGCACCGCATTGTCGGCAGCGTAGTTTCCTACTATCTAGCCGGAGTGATGGAGTCGATTGTAATGCTTGTAATCGGCTTGCCGGTTTTCCTTCCCTGGATCAATGATCTTGCCCAGGTAAACAGCCAGTTGGCCGAAGGAGTACTCCGGCCGTTCACTTTCCTAATGCTGGGAGTTCTGACCTTGTTTATGGCGCTCTTTTCAGCAACGTATTTCTTCGTATCCCGCTGGCTCCTGACAAAGCGGCTGAACCTTCAATAGGCAGGCAATCCAAAAACATAATGCGCTCATATAAAAGAAGGCCTCCGCATATGCGGAGGCCTTCTTAATTATTGAGAAAAACTGTTTTATTATTTAATCCGGCCCATAAAGAAATCCTTCTGGAACTTCTGGTAAGGGGTTTCCTCTGCCGTTTTGAGCTCTCTTGTAACACCGAGATCCATGTAAACGGGATTTTCCTTGGTATAGGGTTTCCATTCTGGGTGCCCGTTCCCGTTGGGATTTCCTGTTTTGGCAAAGTTGGCGTAATAGTCTGCCATTGCGACTGCCAGGTCGAAATCAATGCCGGTAAATGGGCGCCAGCAGCGGTTCAGGGTTTCAAACTCGAACCAGAGCTCGGCGGAATGGAAAGAGCCGAGTTCGTCGCCGGGCAGCCTGCGGGTAAAGAAGTAAACATAAGGAGCGTTCTTGCCGTTTTCTTCCTGCGCCTCCGCGAAGCCGTGGACGGCGGAAAGCAACCGGTGGGAGGTCTTGAAAAACGCCGCAGCATCCTCATCCGTTTTCACATTGCCGATTTTGAGAAGTTCCTCTGTCTTATCACCAAAGTTGATTTCTGCGGCCTCTTTCAACTCTTTCAGTGTGTTGACCGTTCCGGCAAATGCCTGCCCTTCATCTTCGTTGCAGCCGATCATATAGTCAATGTCATGGTTTTTACCGTCCAGAATCACCTGAGAGGGATCGTCGTTCAGAACGTAGTTGTCAACGATCAGCCCCGGGCGGATATTCTGCTCCATCATATAATCAAGAATCTGTTCAGCCGGGAGCTTCCGCATTTCAGCAATGGAACTGCAGCCCAGGCCTTTCATGATGGAAACACCCATTTCCTCTGCTTCTTTTAAAGACATAAAGGTGCGGGCGTTGCCGTGGGGCCAGAGGCCACCGCCGCTCTGAAGGATGGCGCGTTTGAACAGCCCCTTGGTCAGCGGGGAAGTCATGATTGCCTGTGTGCTGCCAGCGCCTGCCGATTGGCCGAAGACGGTAATATTATCCGGGTCGCCCCCAAAAGCAGCAATGTTCCGGGAAACCCACTTTAACGCCGCAATCTGATCCTGTACCAGGTAGTTGCCGGAACTTCCGGTTTCACTTTCTGCGGTGAGTTCCGGGTGAGCGAGCAGGCCTAGCAGCTGCATCCGGTAGTTGATGGTGACAAGGATTACGCCCCGTTTGCAGAAGCCCTCGCCGTCAAATTCCGGTTCAGATGCGTAACCGCAGACGTAGCCGCCGCCGTGGATCCAGAACATAACCGGGAGCTTTTCGTCCGGGGATTCGGCGGGGGTCCAAATATTCAGGTAAAGGCAGTCCTCGCTCTGCTCTTCCTTGTTGTTATAGAATTCCTTGGTGTAAAAGTCAACGCCCTGACGCTTTTGAATTTCAACGGCGCTGTACTGATCCGCCATCCGCACGCCTTCCCAGGGCTCGACCAGCTGGGGAGCCTTCCAGCGCAGGTCGCCGACCGGGGGCGCCGCGTAGGGGATCCCTTTGAAAACGCTGAACATCCGGTTGTTGCCGGGGACTCCCCTAAGCAAACCGGACTCTACTTTTACTTCTCTGATTGCTGACATGTTGTTACCTCCGTTGCTGTTATGAATTGTTTTGGAATATAAAAGGCTTTTTGATTCAACGCGGTAAGGTATGGAATTGTTTTACGTGAGTTTATAGCCGAGCCGCGTGAAATAAAAAATATCTATGCCGCAGATACGGCCGCTATTTTTATTATAACGTACGTTGTTTGTGAAAGCCAAGAGTAAAAGAAACTAAAGTTTACCGTTCCTTTTTATATAAAACGCGCGTTACCGCACAACACCGTTTTGTATCATCCAATCAAGCGATTCTTTGACCGCGTCAAAACTGGAATAACGCGGCTTGAAACCGAGAAGGCGCGCGGCTTTCTCCATGGAATAACTGGGGGAGCGCATGATGTGGTCGTAGGTTTGGGCGGCGTTTTCCTTTTCAACTCCCTGCTTCCATTCTTCAAAGGGTTTAAAAACCAGGTTCGCTTCTTTTCCAAACCATGAGGCGACCTCCTGCGCGTAACCCCGCAAAGTGACGGCACCTGTTGAAACCGCGTGAAAATGCTGCCCGTAGCTGACGCTCCCTGCCCGGATTGCGGCCCGGAATACCCCTGCAACATCGGCGGCGTGTACATGATGGACGCTTTCCATCCCGAAGTTCGGCAGGAAGAGAGGCTCGCCGTGCATTAACGCTTCAAAGACAGCCGGGTTTTTATTTGCCTGCGGGCCCAGTGGCAGGTGCCCCGGGCCTACGATATGCCCCGGATGAACCTCGGTCCCCGGAAACTGAGAAAGCGCATATTTTTTCTGGAGGGTACGGACCATTTTGAGCTTTTCTATCCCATATTCCCCGATGGGGTTCAGGTCATCCTCTTCTGTACAGGGACTCACCGAAACGGGTCCATGTATCCAGACGCTCCCGCAGACGAGATAGTGCTCAACCTGCCCCTCCAGCACGTCGATCAGCGCGGACATATCAGCCTCTTTGAAGCAGATCATATCAACGACGATGTCTGGTTTTAACGCTGCAATTTTCCGGGGAAAAGCCGGATCGTTCCTGTCGGCCGAAACCTGCTTGACAGAATCCCAGCAGCCATGGGGGAGATAGGGCTTTGAAGCTCCTCTGCTGACGTTTATAACCTCAAAGCCGTCTGAGCAGAGCATGGGCGTAAGGTAGGTTCCGACCTTTCCCTTGCCGCCGATTACAACAGCGCGTTTCATAAATGATTCCTCCTTTGACTTAAATGTATGATGTTTAGTCGGTTTTTACATATTATTAGGCGGAAACGGTTTACAAATAAAAAGAGGATGCGGTATGATGAAGACAGATCAATGCCCGTTTTTTTGAAATTGCTTTGGGGTGATGCCGTACCTGCCTTTAAAGGTGCGGATAAAATTGTTTACGTCGCGGAAGCCGCACCGGTAGGCAACCGCGCTGACCGACAGGCCGCCTTGTAAAAGGAGCTGCCTCCCGTGAAGAAGGCGGTGTTCCAGCAGGTATTGTTTCGGCGTATACCCGGTGAGTTCTTTAAAACTTCGGCCAAGGTAGTCGGCGTTTATATACTGGCTTGCCGCGAGCTCCGCGATTGAAACGGGCTCGGCATAATGCGCTTCCAGGTAGCGCTGAACCTCCCAAACTTTGGCGGCGCTTTCGGTGTCCGGCAGAAAAAATTGTTCCGGATGCTCCCTGTAGACCCCAATTAAAAGCTGTTCCAGCAGGTTTGCGCTCAGTTCTTCTGAAAAAGGCCGGCGGCTTCGGTATTCCTCCGCCATTGCGTTAAAGAGCCGTTCAGTTTCCTCAGGGCGTTCCAGCGCCAGACAGTGGGAAAAATGATAGGGGCGGTTTTTGAAGACGGTTGCAAGCAGGGGGCTGCGCCCAGGCTGCTCAAGAAGCTGCGGGGAAAAAATGCAGAAATAGCGTTCGTAGGGTCGGCTGGTGATCTCTAATTGATGCTGTTCCAGCGCGCCGATTAAAACAAGCGTTCCCGCCCCGGCTTCATAGCTCTTTCCGTCGATCCGAATTCGAACCGAGCCGCGTTTTACAAAAATCAGTTCGCAGGCCGGGTGAGTATGGTTGGAAAGCGGCTGTCCGTCGTCTGCGTGCTTGATCCGGATAACGGGGTAGGCGTCGCTCATTTTTATCACCTCGCATATTGTTATTGTACTTATAAAATCATGTTAAATCAAGGGGAGAAATTGGGATGGAAACAAGACACGAACGGTTCCGTTACGCAAACGCGGAGGAATTTAAAGCCGCGCTTTCACAGTATCGTCTGAACCTGCCTTTTTCAGAGGATCTTGGGGTTTTGGCAAAACCCTTGCAACTGGGAGGAAAAACCATAAAAAACAGGCTGGGTATCCAGCCGATGGAGGGCTGCGACGGCACGCCGAGCGGCGCGCCGGACCAGCTCACTTTCCGCCGGTATGAACGTTTTGCCGCAGGCGGCGCGGGCGTCCTCTGGATGGAGGCAATGGCGGTCTGCCCTGAAGGGCGCGCAAACCCCCGCCAGCTTCACTTGAGTGAGGAGAACCTTCCGGCTTTCTGTGAACTCAACCGGCGGATTTCCGCCGTAGCGTCGGGCGGGGAGCCGTATAAGATCGCCCAGCTGACCCATTCCGGGCGGTATTCCAAGCCGAACGGCGTACCGAAGCCGGTCACCGCGGTTAAAATCCCGTTTCTTTTCGCTGATGGGAAAGACGACTACGAGCCCGCTACAGATGATTATTTGAAAGGGCTGGTGCCAAAGTTTGTAACGGCGGCGAAGCTTGCGAAGGAAGCGGGCTTTGACGCAGTCGATATCAAAGCCTGCCACCGGTACCTTTTGTCTGAATTGCTTGGCGCGTTTGACCGCCCCGGCAGATATGGCGGCAGCTTTGAGAACCGGACGCGGCTCCTCCTTGAAATTATCGATGCTGTCCGCGCCGAGGCGGAAATTGAGGTCGTGGTGCGCCTCAATATCTACGACGCTCTTCCATATCCGTTCGGCTTCGGCGTTGACAAGAGGGATTTTCACAAGCCCGACTTGGCGGAGCCTGCACAGCTCTTACGGCTTCTTTCTGAGCACGGCGTGCGGTTTGTCGACTTAAGCTGCGGCAATCCCTATTACAATCCTCATGTCGGTCGTCCCTATGACCAGGGCGGATACCTTCCGCCGAGCCATCCGCTGGAGGATGATGTGCGGATGCTGACCTTGATTCATGAAATGCAGGAGTCCTGCCCCGGAATGCTCATTATGGCGACCGGCTTTAGCTGGCTGCGGGAATTTGGCGCAAACGTCGCGGCGGGATGTATTGAAAAGGGCTGGTTTCAGCTGGCGGGCTTTGGCCGCCAGGCATTCGCTTACCCGGATTTTCCGAACGATATTTTATCCAGCGGGATGAAACGGGAGAAGTGCTGCGTCTGCTGCTCCAACTGTACGGTAATGATGCGGGACGGCGGCGTAACCGGCTGCCCGGTCAGGGATTCCGAGGTTTACGCTCCGCTTTACCATAAAGGGCGGGCCGGTAAAGGATCTCCGGTTGGCAAAGATGTGAAGGAGAGCCTGTTTTAGTGTGAAAGATATAAAGAAAGGGACAGTGCCGGGTGCAGAAAGTCATTTTTTGTGCAGGCTCTGTATCGCATGGCGATTAAAATGAGGACGATTCAACTTGAAAACCAGACGGTGCCGGTACGGCAAGCGGAAACTGTTATAATGGGGAGCGGCGCCGCCGGGCTCTGCATGGCAAAACGGCTTTACGATTTGGGGAAACGGGACGTCGTCCTTCTTACAAACGGCCTGATGATGGGAACCTCCCGCAACACTGGATCAGATAAGCAGACTTATTATAAATTGAATGTTTCCGGCGGGACACAGGATAGTATCTATGAGGTTGCGAAAACCCTGGTCGACGGCGGTGCGACTGACGGCGATACCGCGCTTGCGGAGGCCGCTTTATCCGCCCGGTGCTTTTACCATCTTGCCGACCTCGGCGTGCCGTTCGTACTGAATGAATACGGGGAGTTTGTCGGCTATAAAACCGACCATGACCCCAAGGCGCGGGCGGCCTCCGCGGGACCGCTGACGGTGCAGGAGATGTGCGCCGCCCTTTACCGGGAGGTGGAGGAGCGGAACATCCCGGTCGTAGAGGGGATTACCCCGGTAAAAATCCTGAAGGACAGAAAAGGATCTGCCGCCGGGCTGTTTTGCCTGCGTGAAACGGCTGATCGCTCCGGACGGGAGTTCGTTCTTTTCCTCTGCCGGAATCTTGTTATGGCGACCGGCGCCCCGGCGCAGCTTTATAAAAAAAGCGTTTTCCCAGAGTCGCAGATTGGTGCGACCGGTGTCTGCCTTGAGGCGGGAGCGGCAGGGAAAAACCTGACAGAATGGCAGTACGGCCTTGCCTCCACCAAGTTCCGGTGGAACGTCTCCGGCTCTTATCAACAGGTGCTGCCGCGATATGTCAGTAGCGCGCCGGATGGGAGCGATGAACGGGAGTTCCTCTCCGATTTAATGGATGATAAGACCCTGTTGAACGCGGTCTTTCTTAAAGGCTACCAGTGGCCGTTTGACGCGGCGAAGCTCGGCGCGGCCGGCTCTTCCTGGGTGGACATCGCCGTTTATACCGAGACAGTGCTTAAAGGCCGGAGAGTTTATCTTGATTACATGAAAAATCCTTTGGGAATGGAAAAATTGGACAAATCCCTGCTCACTTCCGAATGCCGGAGCTATCTGGAAGCCTCGGACGCTACGCAGGACATCCCGCTGGAGCGGCTTTACGCCCTGAATGCCGACGCGGTTCAGCTTTATCTTGACCACGGGATTGATCTGTCAAAGGAATATCTGGAAGTTGACGTCTGCGCCCAGCATAACAACGGCGGGCTGGCGGGTGATCTTTGGTGGGAGACTTCAGTTCCGGGGCTTTTCGCCATCGGTGAGGTAAACGGGAGCCACGGCGTCCGTCGGCCGGGGGGCTCCGCCCTCAACGCGGGACAGGTTGGGGCGTTCCGTGCCGCGGAACAGATTGCCCGGCGCGGTAAAAGGAAACCCGGGCCGGATTTGTCCGAACAGGAGATTGGCGAACAGGTTGTCCCGGTTCTGCGGCTTGCCAATCGCTGGCTGCAGGGGGAAGGAGAAGACAATCTGCGGAAAACGGCGGATGAAATCCGCCGGCTCAACAGCAGCTATGCCGGGTTTGTCCGGAACGCAGGGGAGATAGAAAAAATAATTGAAAAGGCGAAGGGCCTGCTCCGCCGGCCCGAACAGCTCCGAATAGAGAACCCATCCCGGCTTGGGGAGGCTTTCCGCACCCGGGATATGCTGGTCTGCACCGTCTGCTATTTGACGGCGATGCTTGACTATATCCGTGCCGGGGGACTGTCCCGCGGCTCGTATCTGGTTGCTGAAAAGCTGCCTGATTTTGGAGCGGAGGTGCCTGTAGACTTAAAACATTTGGAACAGGTACAGGAGGTGTTTTATCAAAGCGGTGATGCCAATACGATATGGCGGCCTGTCCGCCCGCTGCCGGAAAGCCCGCAGTGGTTTGAACAGGTCTGGCGTGATATGAAAGAAAGGGAGGGAACGCTGTGAAATCGCGTGCAATGGTATTGAAGGCCTTTAAACAGCCGCTTGTTATGGAAGAAATTGAAGTTCCCGTTTTGAAAGAAGGGGAAATATTGGTGGAGTTGGAGGCGTCCGGCATCTGTGGGAGCGATGTCCACATGTGGCAGGGGGAAGATCCCCGCACCCCTCTTCCGATTATTTTGGGACACGAGGGAGTCGGGAGGATTGCCGCCATGAACGGCCCGCATACAACCGTTGAGGGGGACCCTGTCAAAGAAGGCGACCGCATTCTCTGGAACCGGGGGGTAACCTGTGGGCATTGCTACGCCTGTAAGGTGCTGCTCATGCCCTGGCTCTGCGAAAGCAGGAGAGTTTATGGGATTAACCGCTCCCGTGCGGAGGCCCCTTATCTCAACGGGTGCTACAGCGAATACCTGATCTTGTCACCCGGAACCGACCTGTTCCGGGTTGATGAAAGAACCGACCCGGCTATTTTGGTCAGCGCAAGCTGTTCGGGCGCGACAGCCACCAACGCCTTTGACACCGTCAAGATCAATCCCGGCGACACAGTAGTCATTCAGGGCCCCGGCCCGCTCGGCGTATACGGCGTTGCCTATGCGAAGAAGATGGGGGCGAAGAATATTGCCGTTATAGGCGGTTCGCCTAAACGGCTGGAGCTCTGCAAAGAATTCGGCGCGACGCATTTGATCAACCGTCGTGAATTGAATGCGGAGCAGCGCCTGGAAGCGGTCCTCGCCTTAACCCACGGCCGCGGAGCCGATATGGTTTTGGAGGCCGCGGGAGCGCGCGGCGCCGCCCAGGAGGTACTCAACCTCGCCCGCCCCGGCGGAAGCTGTGTCCTGACCGGCTATGCGCAGCCTGTCGGTACGGAAGAAATTGATTTTTACAGCCAGGTGGTCAAAAAGCACCTCAATATCCAGGGGATTTGGGTGAGCGACACCCGCCATACCCGCCAGGCGATGGAGCTTGTGCTGGAACAGCCGGAGCAGTTCACAAAGCTGATTACCCACCGTTTCCCACTGGAGGAAGCCAATAGTGCTTTGGAAGCCATGCACACCAA